>JBGPUS010000209.1:0-4619 GCA_041491325.1 Nitrospirota bacterium
GTGCGTTGTGCAGAAGACTTTCCTGACCGGAATGCCCGCCACCAAGAGCAAAGAGGAATTGCTTTCCGGGGGAGTGACGTCCTGGCGTGAGATTTATACACATCCCATCGAGAATGAAAACGGCGCAATCACCCACATCATTGTCTATTCGCGGGATGCTACGGAGAGAAAAAAAGCGGAATTCGCGGTCCGCGACAGTGAAGAGCGTTATGCTCTTGCCGCCAGCGGAGCGAACGACGGACTGTGGGACTGGGACCTGCGGAGCGACGTAATATACTTTTCCTACCGCTGGAAAGCCATGCTGGGCTACGGCGACAAGGAGCTCGGCGACCGTCCCAGCGAATGGTTCAGCCGGGTCCATCCCGAAGATCTCGTTGAGCTGGAATCCAGGATAGCCGCCCACCTGAGCGGTGGGTACCCGCACTTTGAGGCGGAGTACCGCATCAGGCACAAGGACGAAACGTATCGCTGGGTGCTCAGCCGGGGCCTCGCGGTAAGGAAAACCGACGGCCTGGCGTACCGGATGGCGGGATCGCAAACGGACATTACGCTCCGGAAAGAAACGGAAAAGCAACTCATGCACGACGCCTTACATGACGTCCTCACGGGCCTGCCGAATCGCGCTCTCTTCATGGACCGGCTTCAGCACGTAATCACGACGGCGCTGCGCCGCTGCGGCCCCCTGTATGCGGTCCTCTTTCTGGATATGGACCGTTTTAAAATCATCAACGACAGCCTTGGCCACGATATCGGCGATCAATTGCTCGCCGAAGTGGGCAGGCAATTGTCCGACTGCCTCCGTCCGGGTGATACGGTCGCGCGGCTCGGTGGCGACGAGTTTGCCGTTCTCCTGGGAAACATCGGCGACCTGGCGGACGTCATTGATGTTACCGAACGGATTCATGGGAAACTGACGGCCCCGCACCGGGTCCAGGGACACGAAGTCTTTTGTTCCGCCAGTATCGGGATTGCGCTGGGCAACGAAGGTTATGACCGGCCGGAACAGGTATTACGGGACGCGGACATCGCCATGTATCAGGCAAAGGCGAGAGGAGGCGCCCGTTCCTATGAGGTGTTCGATACAAAAATGCACGCGTGCATCCTGGAGCGCCAACAGCTCGAGGCGGACCTGCGCGGGGTGGTGGAGCGTATGGAGCTTGTGCTCCATTATCAGCCGATTATCAACCTGAAGACGCGCCGGTTGACCGGTTTTGAAGTCCTTGTTCGCTGGAACCATCCGACACGCGGCCTTCTGTTGCCCCTGGAGTTCATCTCCCTTGCGGAGGAGAGCGGACAGATCAATGTGATGGGCGAATGGATTCTTCGGGAGTCCTGCCGGGAGATGCGGATCCTGCAGGACCGGCATCAAACGGAGCCGCCGCTAAAATTGAGCGTCAATATTTCGGGCAGACAATTCATGCAGTATGACCTTGCCGATAAGGTCACGGGCATTCTCAAGGAAACGGGTCTCGATCCCCGCACGCTGGTATTGGAGATCACGGAGAGCATGCTTATGGAGAACGTCGCCGCAAGCGCGGAGACGATGAACCGGCTTCGGGACCTCGGCGTGCATCTGCATATCGATGATTTCGGCACGGGCTATTCCTCGCTCAGTTATTTGCACCGTTTCCCGATTAACGCGCTCAAGATAGACCGGACGTTCATCAGCAAGCTTTCATCGAACGGCGAGAACCAGGAGATCATCCTGTCTATCCTGTCTCTGGCCAAAAGCCTGAATTTCGAGGTGATCGCCGAAGGCGTGGAAATGACGCATCAATTGTCGACCATGGAGGGTCTGCACTGCCAGTTCGGCCAGGGGTTCCTGTTCGCCCAGCCCATGGGCATGCAGGAACTTGAAGTCTGGGCGAAAAAAGAAAATTATCTTAACTAAAGAACGCTTTTTCCCCATTCGGACCACGGTCCTTCTTACCTATGCGGCATGACTCGCCGTTACTCTTCATGAGCCGAAACCCGGGCTCGTATTTCCGGCCGCCGGAATCCCGTTCTTGCGCATTTCTTTGCCGAATCCTCAAAAAGTCCTTGCAACTGCTCGAAAAATAAACTATAATTTCAAATCCCCTCAGGCAGGTTATTCCGTAATGTCCATGGAAAAAATACAAGAACTCAGGAAAAAGATCGACACGCTCGATGATAAACTGATAGATCTGCTGAACGAGCGCGCTAAAATCGTCATCGAGATCGGCCATATTAAAAAAACTGAAAACCTGGATTTTCATGTGCCGTCCCGTGAACGGGACATCCTCGAACGTCTGACAGCCCGCAATAAGGGGCCGTTCCCCCAGGACACCCTGCGGGCCGTCTACCGCGAAATACTTTCCTCGTCACTCTCCCTGGAACGGCCGCTCAAAGTGGCGTACCTCGGACCGCGCGCCACATTCACGCACATGGCCGGGATGCAGCAGTTCGGCCTTGCCGCCCAATTTGTGCCCGTTGAGAACATTAAAGACGTGTTCAGCGAAGTCGAGCGCGGCCGCGCGGACTACGGCGTCGTGCCGATCGAAAATTCCACGGCAGGCGCCGTGAACTATACGCTCGATATGTTCATCGATTCAGACCTCAAGATCTCCGCCGAAATCATGCTCGAAGTGTCGCAACACCTTATGAGCAAGTCGGGCAAGGCCGGGGACATAAAAAAGATCTATACGATCACGCCGGCGGCAGCGCAATGCAGGCAGTGGCTTGAGAAAAACATGCCCGGAATCCCGGTGCTCGATGCGCCTTCGACGGCCAGGGCCGCGGAGATGGCGGTGGATGACCCGACGGTGGGCGCGATCGCCAGCGAAATGGCGGCCATACTCTACGGCTTGCAGCTCGTGGCCAGAAAGATCGAGGACAGCGCCAGCAACATTACGCGGTTTCTCGTGATCGCCCCGAAATCGCCGGGGAAAACCGGCCGAGACAAGACCTCCATCATGTTCTCCATCAAAGATAAGGTGGGAGCCCTCTATTCGATGCTTGCGCCGTTTGCAGAGAGCGGGATCAATCTTAACCGGCTCGACGCGCGTCCTTCGGGCAGAAAGGTTTGGGACTATGTGTTCTTCCTCGACATGGAGGGACATATTGAAGACGCGAAGGTCGCCAATGCCATAGAAAGCCTCAGAAAGGACTGCCTGTTCCTTAAGGTGCTGGGCTCGTACCCGAAAAGCCGGGAATAATCGCGGATTTTTTCACGCCGCTCTCGCATGCGCCCGCCGAAATAAAAAATATGATCAACGTACCGGATACCATAAAAAACATCAACCCCTATGTTCCGGGTAAACCCATCGAGGAACTCGAAAGGGAACTGGGCATTACGGGGAGCATTAAGCTCGCATCGAACGAAAACCCGCTTGGTCCGTCGCCCAAGGCCCTTGCCGCGATCAAAAAAGCGGTGGAAAATCTGAACCGCTATCCCGATGGAACCGGACACTACCTTTCCCAGGCGCTGGCCCGGAAATACGAAGTGGATATTTCCCAGGTCCTGCTGGGCAACGGTTCGAACGAAATCATAGAACTGGCCGTGCGTACGTTCGTTCAGCCCGGAGACGAAGTTATCTCCGCGGAACCTTCTTTTGTCGTGTACAAAATGATCACCCAGGCCGCGGGCGGGACGAATATCATTGTGCCGTTGAAGGACGGACGGCATGATCTCGAGACCATGGCGGAGCGGATCACATCAAAAACGAAGATCGTCTTCATCGCCAACCCCAACAACCCCACGGGGACCATGAATGCGAAAAACGAGATGGACCGGTTCATGGATCGCGTTCCCGATCACGTGCTCGTGGTTGTCGACGAGGCCTATTTCGAATACGTCACCCACGCGGACTATCCTGATTCGCTGGAATATGTGCAGGCCGGTAAAAACGTGCTTGCCCTCAGGACGTTTTCAAAGATTTACGGGCTTGCGGGGCTCCGCATCGGGTACGGCATAACGAGGCCCGAGCTTGCGGAACTCATGAACAAGGTGCGGCAGCCGTTCAACACCAATTCGCTCGGCCAAATCGGGGCACTTGCGGCCCTTGCGGACAGGAAGCACGTCGAGAAGTCGGTTGCGGTCAACAACGAAGGGAAGCACTATCTATATCAATCCTTCGACAGACTCGGCGTGCGCTTCACGAAAACGGAAGCGAACTTTATCCTTTTTGAGACGCAGGGAGACGCCAAAGATTTGTACAACGCGCTCCTCAAAACAGGCGTCATCATCCGTCCGATGGGCGGCAACAGACTTCGGGTCACGATCGGGCTGCCGGAAGAAAATAAAAGGTTTGTGGAGGAGTTGGGGAAGATTTTAAATTCTTAGTTTTTTCACCGCGGAGGCCGCGGAGAAAATCTTCGCTATTGAAACTCAAGTCCTTATTCATGCTATGAAAGGCAAAGCATTTAATATGATGGACTCGCAATACTAGAATTTAACCGCCGAGACGCAGAGGCGCAGAGAAAATTCTGATTATTATCACTATGCTTTTCTCCGTGTCTCCGCGCCTCAGCGGTTGATTAAGACTTGTTACGAATTTCTCAATTATATTGCCTCAATTTTTTTAACGGAGAAGCCATAAGGTTTTGTGGTTTTCCTCTGCGCCCTGCGGTAAAAATCGATTTTCACATTTTCATTTGAA
>JBGPUS010000210.1:0-4609 GCA_041491325.1 Nitrospirota bacterium
ACGCGCTTGTACTCCGGGAAGTAGGCCCACAGGTTTCGGTCTGAGAACGTGTGCGCGTGGATCAGGAAACCGACGTCTTTCAGGTCGGGCGGGGACTTGAACACGACAAGCACCTTATACGCCTCGGGATCGGCCTTTTTGCTGTACTCCACGAGCGTGCGGGTGCGCTTCCCGCCGCCTTTGTCGAAGAGGACCATGGTCGCCTCGGTTTTCCGGTCGAGGGATTTTGAACGCACCTCGTGGACCTTCTCGTAGACCTCGCGGCCGGAAAGGGCGAAAGCGAATGAGGCAGAAGAGAGAAGAAAGATGAGAGAAATCAGAATACAGAGTACGGAAGGCAACCGAGAGATGAAAAACGCCGGCCAAATGCGTATTTTTTGATGCCCTCTCATGCGAGACTTCTTGGCCTGACTTCTAAATTTATTATTCATACGCAAGCGCCTCCACGATATTCGTCTTTGCGGCGCGCCTCGCGGGATAGAGGCCCGCAAGGGCCGCCAGCAGGGTCGAGAGCAGCAAGGCCCAGAGGATGGACTCGTAATGGATGTGGTAGCGCATGCTCGCGCCGTAGTCCGCGCGCAGAAACCCTTCCAGGCTCAGCCATCCGATGATCACACCCGCTCCGGCGCCGAGCGCTCCGCCTATCACGCCGAGAATAGCCGACTCGATCACGACCACGCGGGAGACCTGTCTCTTCAGCGCGCCGATGGAACGGAGGATGCCGAGTTCCCGGGTGCGCTCGAGCACGGAGGCCAGAAGCGTTATGATAATGCCGAGGCTTGCTATCAGCAGGGTGATCGCGTTCACGGCATGATTAACCGCGAACCCCTGATCGATCACTTTCATGATTTCTTCCTTGAATTCCCGGGCCGGCAACACGAAAAGCTTGCGGTCTTTGCCGAGCGTTGCGAGAATAGCTTCCTTTACCTTCCCCACGTCTTCCTTGTTCGTCACGCGAACTGAAAAAGAATCGGAAAGATATTCTTTCCAATAGCGGTGATACGTATGGAGGTCCATCAACACCGAGCCGGAGTCCGAGCTGTAGTCCACATTGATCGCCGCTACAACAAACGGCTCCGGCCCTTCGGGCGTGGGCAGCAGGACCGTGTCGCCGGGCTTGATGCCTTCCTGCGCGGCAAGCGCCTCATTCACGGCAATATAGTTTTGGCCGGGCAACAGCCGGACGAGGTCTTTGCGGTCCCCGAAGGCCACGAGCAGGGGACTGTACTCCATCCTTCGTTTTATGTCCAGGATCAGGAGCAGAATGCGCCTGCCGTGATAGTCTATGTACAGCTTGCGGAAGGGGTCCGCCGAGAGAACGCCGGGAACTTTTTCGATATCTTTCCACAGGTCCACGGGCATGGGGATGTTTTGCGAGCCGGTGGTGGCGACGGGGTGTCCCGAGGTAACGATGATGTCGCCGCGCACGTAGGAATTGATCCAGTCCAGGACCGACTGTTTGGCGCTGTAGATAATGCCCGCGGAGCCCACAAATACCGAAATGCCGTAGAAGATTGCGGCGATTGCAACGGCATTTCTGCTGAGGTTCTTCTGAAGGTTCAGGCCCGCCAGCCTTCCCGCTGCGCCGACGTGGGGAGAGATGGTCCTCCGAAAGAATTCGAGAAAGCCCCGGAGCGCGGTGGGAATGGCGAGCGAGACGCCGAGGAGCAGCAGGAGCGTGGCAACGAACATAGTCGCGGTGCTGTGCAGGGCCGAGGACGCGGGCAGGGCTTTATACAGCATAAGGAGCGCGCCGCAGAATAGTACGCACAGGAGCGATGCGAGCTTCAGCTTCCTTCCTGATATGAACCCTTCCTCCATGTACGGAACGGACCGAATGGCGGATATCGGGGTGACACGCGCGCTGGTAAGCGCTGGGAACAAAGCCGCGGCCAGGCTCGCGACAAGACCGACGACAAAGCCCTGCGCGAGGTCTGATGCGGAAACGGCTATTTCGGTGACCGACGTCCTCAGATAGAGTTCTGAAACAGCCTGGGCCACGGCCCCGACCGCGGATTTGGCAAAGAGAACGCCGACGCCGAGCCCGAGGCCCGAGCCCACGATTGCCATGACGAACGTCTCTCCCAGGAAAAGCGAGATGATCTGGCTCCGGGTCGTGCCGAGCGCGCGCAGGATGCCGATCTCCTTTCTGCGCTGGACCACGGAGATGGAGACGGCGTTGTAGATCAGGTACATGCCGACAAATACTGCGATAAAGCTTATGAGGTTGATGTTCTTCTGAAAGTGCGAAATCAAGACTTCGACCTGTTTGGTCCTTCCCGCGGGCGTTTCCACTCCGTAGCCCCCGGGGATGGCAGTCTTGATGCGTTTCCGCATGGTCTCCAGGTCTTCGCCGCGCAGGAGGGTTACGTCTATCCTGTCAATCCGTCCTTCCTTGCCGAAGGCCATCTGGGCCGCGGGAAGGTCCATGATCGCGATATTTCCGCCCATGGTCTTCGCCGGTCCTTCCGGGTTCAACAGACCGCGAACGACGAAGGACCGGATGCCGCGTACGGTCTGGACCCGAATTTTGCCGCCTAGTTCTATATCTTCACGCTCCGCCATTTCCCGCGTGAGCAGAATGGAATCGGGCCGCGCAAGGAACAGGAGCGGGTCGGGGATGTCGGCGCTTTCGTCCGTGAGTTTATAATCCCGGATGTTGCCGTCCTGCAGCACGTCCACCCCGAGAATCACGAACGAGCGCTCTTTCGCGCCCACGAGAATGCCCTGCGCATCAATCACGGGCACGGCATATTCGACTCCGGGTGTTTTTTGGACTCGCTCGATGAGTTCCTCGGGAAAGCCGGATGCGGCCCCGGTAATCTGAAGCGAGGCCCTGCCGGTCACGCGGTTGATGGAATCCTCGAACGAACGCATCACGCTTTTATTCACGATGCCGATAGACACGATGGCGGCCACTCCCAGGCAGATGCCGGACACCGTCATGACCGTATGCGCCTTCTGGAGCCATATGCGCTTGATGCTGATGTGTTTTATCAGGTTGGAAAGGTTCATGACGCCGGTCTCACGCGAGATGCATCCTCGGCGATGCTGCCGTCCCTGAGCGTGATGGTGCGCGTTCCATGGGCCGCGGCTTTCATATCGTGGGTCACCATCACGATGGTCTGGCCTTCGGCATGCAGTCCGTTCAGGAGAAGGAATATCTCTTCGCTCGTGCGGGAATCAAGATTGCCCGTGGGTTCGTCTGCTAAAAGCACTGCCGGGTTCGCTATCAGCGCGCGGGCTATGGCAACGCGCTGCATTTCGCCGCCTGAAAGCTGCTCAGGCCGGTGCTCGATACGCTCGCCGAGCCCGACTTTTACGAGCAGGGCTTCGGCTTTGGGCTTTACTTTCGAGAAGGGGATGCCTTCAAGGAGAAGCGGAAGGCCGACATTTTCGGCTGCGGAAAGGATCGGGAGAAGGTTGAAAAACTGGAAGATGAATCCTACCCGTCTGCGGCGAATGAGGGTAAGCTCGTCGTCTGAGATGCCGTGAAGCGGCCTGTTGTCGATGAAAATTTCCCCGGAACTCGGCTGGTCGAGCCCGCCGATCAGGTTCAGCAGGGTGCTCTTGCCCGAGCCGGAAGGCCCCATGACGGAAAGGAACTCTCCGGCCTTGATATGAAGCGTGACCTTGCTCAGGGCGCGAATCTCCTTTGTGCCGTGAATGTACGTCCTGCTTACGTTCTTCATTTCTATCATATGCGCCTCACTCATAATTGTAGTCGTTCAGGCTGGTGTTGTAAAGTCGATTATTGTATAATGATGCACGATCACGTCGGTTATCCGCACAATACGCTGGTGAAATCGTAAGAAATCAAGATTTGCCACAGAGCACGCAGAGAGCACAGAGATAAGACGTTAAAAAAAATAAGGATTTTCTCTGAGTCCTCTGTGACCTCGGTGGCTAAAAAAGACTTTTTACGAATCTATCATGCTTAGCACGAGGAAGGTTTTATGAAAGTCATCGCATTTAACGGCAGCGCACGGAAAGACGGGAACACGACAATTCTCCTCAATATCGTTCTCGACGAATTGAAGGCTGAAGGGATCGAGACGGAACTTTACGCTCTTGCGGGCAAACCCGTCCAGGGTTGCATCGCCTGCTATAAATGTTTTGAAACAAAGAACAAGCGCTGCGCGGTGGAAAAAGACATCATAAACGAGTGCATCCGGAAAATGGACGAAGCCGACGGCATCCTGCTCGGATCGCCCACGTATTTTGCCGATGTATCCGCAAGTATGAAGGCGGTGATCGAGCGGTGCGGCATGGTGGGGCGGGCGAACGCCGACCTGTACAGGCGCAAAGTCGGAGCGGCTGTTGTGGCGTGCAGGCGCGCGGGCGCGATCAATGTGTTTAATTCGCTGAACTATTTTTTCACGATCAATGAGATGGTAATCCCCGGATCGAGCTATTGGAACATCGGCATGGGAAGACAGCCCGGCGAGGTCAATAATGACGTGGAAGGCGTCCAGACCATGAAAAATCTGGGAAAGAACATGGCGTGGCTGATAAAGAAGATCAAATCATAAAAAATCAATAAAGTTCTTGACAGGACAGCGGCAGTTGGGGTATTCTTAAACCGTTCGCGAACAACTCTTTAAGTCTG
>JBGPUS010000211.1:0-4586 GCA_041491325.1 Nitrospirota bacterium
ATATTCGATCGGGTCCTCGATCGTTATGATATGCTCCTGGCGCTCGCTGTTTATCTTGTCGACCATGGAGGCCAGGGTTGTGGACTTGCCGCTGCCCGTTGGCCCCGTAACGAGCACCAGGCCACGCGGTTTCTTGCAGAGGTCAGCAACCACTTCCGGCAGTCCCAGTTCGCCAAATGTTTTAATTTTGAAGGGGATGGTCCTGATTGCCGCGGCCACGGCGCCACGTTGCACAAAGATGTTTGCGCGAAAACGTGAAAGGTTTTTCACTCCGAAGGAGAGATCAAGTTCACTGTTCTCCTCGAACTTATGTTTTTGCGCGTCCGTGAGGATACTGTAACAGAGGTCTTTCGTCTGCGTGGCAGTCAGTGCTTCCAGCCCGGGGATCGGCTTCATCTTGCCGTCGATCCGTATGGCCGGAGCAATCCCCGTGGTAATATGAAGATCGGATGCTCCCTTTTCTATCATGTACTTCAGCAGGTCGTGTAAATTCGCCATGTGCTTTACCTCGAGTCAAAAATATTCAGTGCGATTTGGGACTAGGTCCTAAGTGTCCGGAAACGTGTTCTCCACGACTTCTTCAAGTGACGTCAGCCCCGACTTCACCTTCAGCAGTCCGCTCCTCCGGAGCGTCCTCATCCCGAGACTTACTGCCAATCGTTTAATGTCAAGGACCGATGCCCCTTGCAGGATCAGCTCTTTAATCTCATCCTTGACCGGCATCACTTCATAGAGCGCCACCCTTCCCTTGTACCCGGTCTTGTTGCAGACTTCGCAGCCCTCGCCTTTATAACTGACGATTGAACCGGCCTCTTCTTGGGAAAAACCCGCGCTGATAAACGTTTCCGGCACGAGTTTTTCCGGCTTTTTGCAGTTCTGGCAGGTCTTCCGGACAAGCCGCTGGGCCATGATGCAGATTACCGCGGATGAAACAAGGAACGGCTCGACGCCCATGTTGAGCAGACGGTTGATGGTGCTCGGAGCGTCGTTCGTATGAAGGGTGGAGAGCACGAGATGGCCCGTGAGCGCGGCCTTGACGCCGATCTCGGCAGTCTCGTAATCGCGAATCTCACCCACCATGATGATGTCCGGGTCCTGGCGGAGAAAAGAACGGAGCGCCGCAGCGAAATTGAGCCCGATTTCATCCTTCATCTGCACCTGGTTGATGCCCATGAGGTTGAATTCTACCGGGTCTTCGGCGGTCATGAGGTTCTCCGAGTCCTTGTTGAGTTCGGAGAGCGCGGAGTAGAGCGTCGTGGTTTTTCCGCTTCCCGTGGGACCCGTTACCAGGACCATTCCGAAAGGTTTATCAAGAGAGTCTTTGAAATCCTTGAGCTGGTCCGGGTCGAACCCGAGTTTGGTCATATCGAGCTGAAGATTGGATTTGTCCAAGAGCCGCAGAACAATTTTTTCGCCAAACAACGTGGGGAGAACGGAGACACGATAATCCATGGTCTTGCTCTTCCCCATCTTCAGCTTGATTCTGCCGTCCTGAGGGAGTCTGCGTTCCGCTATATCGAGCTGGGACATGATCTTGACCCGCGAGATGACGGCGTTCTTGATCTTCATGGGAAGGCCCATCACGGTCGTCAGCACACCGTCAAGACGGTACCGGACCCTGAATTTCTTCTCATACGGCTCAATATGAATATCAGAGACGCCCATTTTTGCCGCGCGTAGCAAAACACCATTCACAAGTTTGACAATAGGCGCTTCGACTTCCGCGGAAAGTTGATCCAGCTTCTCATCTTCGATGATCTCAAGGTCGTCAACGGCTCCATGCACCAGTTTGTCGAAGTCGTCAACATCTACCATCCCGCCGGTGTCAATGTCATCGGTAAAACCTTCTTCTTCGGAATCGTCGATATCGTAATCTTTCGCGTCTACGGAAAGTTTTTTGTCTCCCTGTGATGCCGGAGCGCCGCCGGGTTTTGCCGCAACGAGGGCCCTCGCTCCTCCATAATACTTTTTAATCGCCTCGAGAATCGCGCCTTCCGTTGCCACGACAGCTTCTACGTTGTACCCGGTCATGAATTTAATGTCGTCGATGGCAAAAATATTGGAAGGGTCCACCATGGCGATGGTGATCGTGGACCCCGCTCTATTAATAGGCATGATACGGTACTTCTGGGCGACCTCCGCGGGAATGTGCTTTATAACGGCGGGATTTATTTCAAACTTACTGAGATCGACATACGGGACCCCGTACTGTTTGCTCAGGAACGTCATGAGCTTGTCTTCCTGGACGAAACCGAGTTTAACCAGAATGGAGCCCAGTCTTCCGCCCTCCATTTTCTGCGTGGAGAGGGCTTTTTTCAGTTGATCATCCGTGATAAGGCCCGAAGACACAAGCATGGACCCGAGCCTGCCCGACATTGCCATACGAACTCCTTTTTAAAAACAACAGTATAATATTACTTGAATATGAGAACAGTGTCAAGACGACAGGGATTTTTTGTGCGCCGCTCTCTCAGCGGAGTTGCCGTGAGAGCGCTTGTTTCATGACTTGGACCGGCGCTTTTTTCCCGGTCCAGATTTCGAACGCAATCACGCCTTGAAAGAGAAGCATCCCGAGCCCCGGAAGCCTTTTGGCCCCCCTGGCCCGCGCGGCTTTTAACAGCGCAGTGTCCGGCGGATTGTAGACCAGATCGCAGACAAGGTGTTTCTTTAAGATAAGGTCTTTTTTTATCGGCAACGGATCGGTCTTTTTGAGACCGAGCGGCGTGGCATTGATCAGACAATCGGCCTCAGCCGCAAGCGCAGAGAGGGCCTCCTCCCCAATTGATATGCTGTCCGCGCCGGTCTTCTCACGGATATCGCGCGCGAGCACCCCTGCCTTCTCCGTGTCGACATCACGAAACACTATTCTTTTTGCGCCGGCAAGCGCCAGGCTGAACCCAACCGCGCGAGCCGCGCCGCCGGAGCCGATGAACAGAAAGCGTTTCCCTTTGGGGTTGAATCCCGCATTATCTTTAAGAGAGCGCAGGAACCCCCTGCCGTCGGTGTTATGTCCTACCAGCCTGCCTTCCCTGACTTCAATCGTATTCACCGCGCCGATCAGGCGGGCCTCTTCCGAAAGCTCGTCCAGCTCCGCAAGGATTTTCTCCTTATGGGGCACCGTTACGTTCAGTCCGCAAAGACCAAGGGATGTGATAGCCCGAGCCGCATTACTCAGTTCCGCGGGGCGCACCGCGAACGGGACGTAACAGGCATCCATCCCGAGCTTTTTGAATGCGGCGTTCTGCATACCCGGTGAAAACGTATGCTCAACAGGATAGCCGAATATTCCGTATATCTTCGTTTTGCCGGACAGCATTATGGATTTCTCCCTTCACTACGCAATGCGGCCAAAAGTTCTTTGATGGTTGCTACCGCAACGACCCTGGCGGAAAGCTTTTGGGACAATTGTCCGAGGGTCATGCCGTCGAGGAATCTATCGTCATCTTCCTTGATCGCCGCCGCCGGGACCAGCACCAGCTCGCCCAATCGTTTGCCTTTCAGGGCATGCAGAATGTCACGTCCGGCCAACAGGCCAGCGACGGTTACCGAAGACCCGAAAAATCCGTTCAATACGGTGACCTGCCTGATGCCGACGCCCTCCACGAGCTTCAGGCGCTCCAGAAGCCTCTTTAGAATTTTACCGAATGAAACGCCGGTTATCACGGTTGCTTTGATCGAAGCAATTCTTTTTGGCAATTTCGTTCGGGACGCTGCCTGCAAAAAATCTGTTGTCATGCCGACGCCGTTTTCTATCTGGGGGAAATCTTCGTAAAAGGAAGCGGCAGGGAGCGGCGCGCCCGCCTTGATATAGAACTCGTCCGAGGCAAACACAAGCCGGGTCCCGAACTGTTTCTTGAAACGCCTTCCGATTTGAGTGACGCTCTCAAGTACCGTGCCGGCCTCCTGCCGCGTAAACGTCCTGAGGGGGAAAACTTTTTTTCTGAATGCGGTGAGGCCCACCGGCGCCACCGCGATCGAAGCCACCGAGGGAAACAAGCCGGACAAGTCATGCAAAGTTTTCGTAAGGTGTGGCCCGTCATTGATCCCCGGGCAGAGAACGATCTGCGCATGCATCTGAATGCCGCCAGAGGCCAAACGTTTCATGTTCTCCATGATGTCAGGCGCTTTTTTGTTGCCGAGCATGAAGGACCGGAGCGCCGGGTCCGTGGTATGCACGGAAACATAGAGAGGGCTCAGCCGCTCGCGAAAAATCCGAGCCAGTCGGCCTCGGAAAGGGCCCCGAGTGTAATGTAATTGCCGTATAAGAACGAGGCGCGGAAATCATCATCTTTAATGTACAGAGTCTTCCGGCAACCAGTCGGCATCTGATCAACAAAACAAAAAATGCAGCGGTTGCGGCATCGTTTTACGTCGAAGGTTTTACATTCAATGCCTAAAGTATCGTCAGGGTCCTTATCAAGAGAGATGGTCCCGGTCTTGCCGTTTTGTCTCCGGACTTTCAGCGTTATGCGCTCATCCGCTACCAAATAACTGTAATCAATGCAATCATGAACGTCCGTTGCGTTAATCGAAACGATACGGTCGCCCGGTTTCAGCCCCAGCTCCGCGGCTGTGCCGCCCGGCCG
>JBGPUS010000212.1:0-4575 GCA_041491325.1 Nitrospirota bacterium
ATCTGACCTATCGCTTCACGCAGTTGTCGCGTGATTGACCTCGTGAGGAGGAAACCAATGACGAGGCCAAAAATAATCGCGAGCGAGGAGACGGTAACCAGAAAAAGAGAATAACGGCTGAGCATTTGTGAGAGATCTCTGCGTCCCTCAGCGATATGTTTCTGCTGAAATTCAATATATTGATCGCAATTTGTCCTCAGCCGAAGCCCGAGCGGAAGCAACTCTTTGGCACTTAAAGTGACCGCTTCACCACGCTTTCCTTGTTGCAAAAGGGCAATGCCTCTTTCTTGTGTCTCGCTATGTTTTTTTTGAATTTCCTCAATTGCCGCCAAGATCCGACGTCCGCTCTCCGAGCGATCGAGAGTTCGAAGTTTTTCGACCAATGTGTCAAACTGGCCGTGACTTTCGCGTAATTCTTTTAGCAGCCGACTTTGGTCTTCGGGGTATAAAACTAAACCGCGGAACAGAGCCGTCTGATCCCTGGCTTCCAGCTTGAGCTCCGTAGCGGTAAGAATAGCTTGGGTATCCGTATCGAGGAACACCGTATAGGCTCCTTCGGTGTTCCTAAAGATGTAGAGCGCGACTGCCGTCACAACAACTAGGATCATAAGCACTACGACGTAGCCGCCGATGATCTTTTTGCCGATAGTCATGGGTATCCTCTTCTTATCCTCTCGTGAAAGCGCTGCCCGTTCGGGGGGATTTGGCGAATCGCCGGGCTGTGTTAATCGAGAGCGCTGAGATTTCAGTTTCTATGGGTTACCCTTGCGCTTCTTCATGCACGATGATGCTTTTGTCGGTTAAAAGTTTCTTCGCGTCCAAAATGATTACCCTCTCTTTGGCGATGCCGATAAGATATTCCTCTCGGATGCCGGTGAGTGTCGGAAGCGCTGGCTGGATATCGTCGATCGATAGCTGGCTCACGCCTAGGACAACGTCCGCCAGAATGCCGAACTCCATATTGTCGGCGCGAAGAAGAATTATTTTACTGAGGTTGGTCAAACCCTTTTCGGGAAGCTCAAAAAACTTTTTGATGTCGATCACCGAAAGGATCTGCCCCCGGACGTTCACGATGCCGAGGACAAAAGAGGGCGTGCACGGCAGGGGAGTCAGTTCTTTTAGTGGACAAACTTCCCGGACGTAAGACGATTCGATGGCATATTTTTCCGTCGAGACGAGAAACTCCAGAACTTCGATAAAACGTCGATCAGTCGTCCCTCCGTCGTTTTCCCGAGCTAGAGCCCGCGCTCTAGCCTTCAGGGTTTTCCTTCTTTCCTCGTCCGGCGAAGTCGCGCCTGCCTGGGCTTGCCTTTTTCGGGACTCCAATGGACGATCATGTCTCTTTATCTGCATGCCTAGTTACACCTTCGCAAGTTAAAGTCTCTGCCGATCTATATTTATCGTCTTAAGGGTTCCTGAGTAGCCAGGGTCTCGAGAATTTCTATCAACCTCTCGGAGGTTATTCCTTCGCTTTCCAGAAGCGGCTGTTCTTGCCCGGAGGTGCGAAGAATAGTGAGGGCAATTTCGAAATGTTTTTTTGCGGCTTTGTAACCCTTCTGGTGCAAATAGAGATTGCCCAGAGCGAAATGGGCGAGGACAAAGTTTTGATCGAGATAGAGGGCCCGTTTCAAACAGTGCTTTGCCTCGTTATTTTTGGCCTGCTCCAGCAGAATGATGGCCAACAGATAATGGAGCTTGGGATCGAGCTTCTCCTCGGCGATGGCTTTCCAACACAACTCGGCCGCCTCATCGAGCTTTCCCTCGTCGGCGTAAACTCTCGCTAAAAGGATCATGACCTTCGCGTCTTTGGGGTTCGCGGCTAGGGCTGAAGAGAGCAACTCCGCCGCTTCCGTATAGCGCCCCTCGCGCTTGAGCCCGGCCGCCGTCTCGTAGGTATCTGACGGGCTCTCTAGTTCACTTGGCTGTCCTACCGGAACGAAGGAGGGGGTGTTATCTAAACCGGCGAGAAATTTCGCCGACCGCGCCAACGAAGTTTGCTGCGCCACGTCGACTTCGCCGGCAGGTTTCAGCCAAGCTGCGTCCAGGATTTCAAAGGGATGAGAGGAGAGATCGACATCCATCGGCTTGGACGCTTCGGTGAATTTTCGATAGAGCAGCGCGCCGGGGAAGCTGACCGTGGAAAAATCTTTGAACAGGAGAGGGGAGGTTTCTACGGCGCTCACGATGAGCCAACCGTCCGGAACGAGAGCGCGGTAAAAATTTTGCTTAGCCTTTTTTACCTGCGCGGGAGCAAAGTACATCAACACATTGCGGCAAAGGATGACGTCCATGGCGTTGGTGTTATTAATGAGGGAAGGGTAGGTATCTTCCGCCAGATTGAGGTAAGAGAAGCTCACCATTTTTTTAAGATGGGGGAGGATTTCATAGCGAGCTCCGCTAATTTTGCGAAAATATCTGTCTTTGATCCATGCCGGACTGCTGCGAAATGACCATTCGCCGTACCGACCTTCGGATGCTCTTTGCAAAAAATCGGGATTGATGTCGGTTGCCGAGATCGTGATATTCCAGTCCGCAAGGTTGGGAAGCAATTGGCTGAGCTGAATGGCGATCGAGTAAGCCTCTTCGCCGGTGCAGCAGCCCGCGCTCCAGATTCGGAGCCGCCGATCTTGATCGCGCCGCTGGCGGATCAACTCCGGCAGGATCGTTTGCTCCAGCGCGTCGAAAGTGTGCTTGTCGCGAAAAAAATAAGTCTCGCCCACCGTGAGATAGCTCGCCAAAATCTCGATCTGGTCCTTTCGAAGCGGGGATGAGAGAAGCCATTCGATACAGCGCTCTTTACTGTCGAAACCGAACTCTAGAGCCGCTGCCTCGATCCCGCGCGCTAAATCGCGCCTGCGTTCTTGAGGAAACTGCAGCCCCATCTGGTCGGCGACGCAGCTGCTAAGATCAGAGAGCGAAGCACTAGACATGGTCGGCGCCGTCCTGGGTGTTCTTCAGTGCTTCGTCCAATTGGTTTGCTTCGTCGAGGGACAGAAATCCGCCGAGGTCGTGAATGAAAACGATTCCGTCCTCGAATTTTGTCACCCCTTCCACATACTCCACGTCCGAAAGAATGCTCGCCGGGGCCAGGATCTCTTTCTCGAGTCGTTCAATGACGCCCACCACCGTATCTACGACCAAAGCGACAACTCGCGTTCGAGTTGTCGCGATAATAAATTGGTTCGACGGTTCGATCTCCCGTTGCTTGAGGCTGAAACGCTTTCGCAGGTTGAAGACCGGGATGATTTGTCCCTGAACGTTGATGACGCCTAGGACGATTAGCGGGGCTTTGGGCAAAGGTGTGACTTCAACCGCGCGGACGACTCTCTGCACGGCAGCAAGACGCAAGGCGTACCATCCGTCATCAAGGCTAAGAACAACCAGCTGTAATGCGTTCGTCAGAAAAAAAATATCCTTGTCAACTTTTAGATCCTATTCCACCGCGCAAACGCTTCACCCGCGATTTACCGGTCACGAATTGGCTATCAAGCTGACTTCGATGCCCCGAGGATACGCTCTTAGTTTTACTCAAGGTTAACTTCTCGGCAGCGGAATCGCACCAGCAACGGTCTCAGCGAGCAGCCTACTTCGGCCATCGTTTTCCGTGGCCGCAGTTGCGCTATTTATGTTTCCCAGCCACAGTTGCCTGGACGCGATGATCTCGGTGGCCGCCACCGCCGCTCCCCCGATGGCCCCGGCTAACCTGCGAATGCGTTCGCGAGTGACCGCCGAATCGGCCGCACGCTCAACGGACTCGATGCTCTCTTGAGTAAATGCCACGACGCCATTGGCGGCCTTTTCAATGTCTCCCAAGGCCTCAAAAATCGCCGCGCTGTTTTGCGTGGGTCGGCCCTCAGCTTCAATACCGTCTCTGATGCTCTGTTTTGCTGTTGTGACTGAATCTTTGATCGCCAGAAAAAGCGTTTGGATCGATCGGAATTCCTGTGACAGGCTACTCCGCGTCAATGATATATCGCCATAGTCGGGGCCCAGGTTGCGCTTTAGCTGAAAATACTTGGATGAGAGCAGTTTTGCTTGCCAAAAAAGTTTGTCCATCGGTCCGGTAGCACCGTTGCCGGACCATTTGCGCAGCGAAAAAGCCAGAAAAGAGAGGCTGAATCCTATGATCAAGAAAAGTCGGTTGTTTCCGTATTCTTCGAAACCGTTCCCAGCAAGCGTCTGTTGATTGGATTGCGTCCGTGTGCGTTCCAAAATAGGCACGTCGGGCTGAGACGGTTCCACCCTGAGGTCAGGGCTAACTGGCGCGTTGAAGATCGCGGCCTGATGGAATTTTTGTGGAAGTTCATCCCCGTTGCTCTCCCAGAGAGCAGTCGTCAGGATGCTTCCAAAAAAAACCATCATCAATCCGACACCGGGACATCTTCTTGATCGCGCTCTCATGCGAAGTAGCTTCAAGCTCGCCTTCCTTTCTTAGGATCTCTTGAGTATGGATTTGTCGGTGATAGCTCTTCCTTCATGTCGCGTTCCTAGCCGCGCCTCTCTTTTACGGATTGAAGTGCTTCACGACGCGAGTGAGTTTTTCATCGGACTCATCAAAGTTGTGCGCGGCTAACC
>JBGPUS010000213.1:0-4574 GCA_041491325.1 Nitrospirota bacterium
CGCTCGGCACGATAGCGCGGCCCATCACCCCGCTCTCAAGGAGAACGTCGGCTTCGACCGTGGGGTTTCCTCTTGAGTCCAGCACCTCGCGCGCAAAAACGTCTATAATTTCGCTCATGAAACCTCCTAAATTAGTGATGCATGACTCTAAAAACGGCGGTTGGAACCACAGATAAATACAGATGAAAAGCAAAACCGGTAATTTAGATGCTTTAAAGTTTTCACCTACCAGGTGAGACGCGCTCTTGGTTTAGGTTTTGAATTATCAGTGTCTATCCGTGTTCATCTGCCTGCGCCCGGCGTTTACGAGTGTGTGCGCGAGTGCAGGGTGTGGTTAACTGCTTTTTATATCAGGCATCGTAGTTTTACCCTAAGATAAATTTACGTCCCGCATCGATCAAGGCTTTTACTTTTTCAGCGGATGAAGCTTCCGCATAGACTCGCACCACCGGCTCGGTGCCCGAGGCGCGCATAAGCACCCAACTATCGTCTTCGAGCATGTACTTGGTCCCGTCCGCAGTGGTCTTTTTACCTTTGACCCGGAGGCCGCCAAGTTCAGCCGGAGGTTGGCTTAGCCGCGAATGCACCTGCACTCGATTCGCTTCCGTGAGATAGATATTGATCCGGTCGTTCAGAATGGTCCCGACCTCCTTGAAAAGACGTTTAAGCAGTTCCTTGACCGGCTTTCGCTCCTTCGCAACCAGCTCGGCGACAAGCAGGCAGGCGATGATGCCGTCTTTCTCCGGGACGTGGTCTTTTATGGTCATACCGGCGCTTTCTTCTCCTCCGAAGATGATTTTGCCCTGCACCAGCAGATCGCCGATAAATTTAAAGCCGACGCCTGTTTCGTATACCTCGATGCCGTGTTTCTTCGCCACGGCGTCGATAAGATGCGACGTGGCGATGGAACGTGCCGCGCCGCCTTTCCAGCCGCGCGTTCGGCAGAGATAGTCCAGGACCAACGCCAGCACCTGGTTGGCATTAATGAAAGAACCATCGACATCAAGGACCCCGAAGCGGTCGGCATCGCCGTCCACCGCCAACCCAACATCGAACTTCCCCTTCTTCATCAGCTCCGCGAGTTCGGCAAGGTTCGCTTCCGACGGCTCGGGAGCATGGCCGCCAAACAGCGCGTCCCGGCGTCCATGCAAGACCGTGACCGCGCATCCCGCGTCCTTCAGCGCGCTGTCCAGATAGTCTCTTCCGGTGCCGTAAAGCAGGTCCACGGCGACTTTAAGTTTTGCTTTCTTGATCGTATCAAAATCGACCTTTTTCCTGAGGTCGTCAAGATATGCCTTGCGCTGGTCCGTTTCTTCAACGATGCCTTTTCCTTTCGCCTCGGAAAGCGGCATGGTCGCGATGTTGTTTTTTTCAAGGAGGGCATTGGCCCGCGCCTCGATGTCCCTGGTCTCTTCGGGGAGCGCCGGGCCTCCCCAGGCAGGAGAGAATTTTATTCCGTTGTACTGCGGCGGGTTGTGGCTTGCGGTAAAGTTGATGCCGCCTGCCGCCTTGCGGCGGATGATCTCGGATGAAAGCGCGGGCGTGGGAACGTCCCGGCTCGAAAGATACGTGTGAATGTTGTTCGCGGCGAGAACCTTTACGGCTTCTTCCGCGAAGCGTTCAGACATGAAGCGAGTGTCGTATCCTACGATCACTCCTTTGTCCTTCAACCCCTGAGAAACGATGTGGTCGGCGATCGCCTGCGTGACGACCCGCACCCTCGCCATGGTGAAATCATCAGCAACCACGCCGCGCCATCCGGAAGTTCCGAATTTTATCTTTTCATTCGCCATACAGTTCAAAAAATATCATAAATGAATTCACTTTGCAACTTAAAACCAAAGATTGTGAAACCACGGGTTCTGCTTCGCGGAACACACCGATGAACGCGGACTAAAAAAAATAAAAACGCGCGATCATGTCCCTATCGTGATAATCTCAGCTCTCAACTCAGCGCCGACCTCCAGAATTGCCACGGAATTATACGGCGCATATCGCTTGTCGGTCGGGCTTCCGGGATTCAGAAAATATACGCCGTCGATTTTCCCCCAAAAAGGCGAATGAGAATGCCCGTACACAATAAGATCGACCCGATCAAACTCCGCTCTGATCATCGTCCGCTGCTCGTCTATTTTATATTTCCCATGGATCAGCCCCACGGAATATCCGCCGATCGGAATGACCTTTTTCGTCGGCAGCGCCATATGGACCTCTGACTCATCCATGTTTCCGGCAACCGCCTCGACCGGGGCGATGGCGCGAAGTTCATCCAGGACGGACAGCTCGACGAGGTCCCCTGCGTGGAGTATAAGATCGACATCTTTGAAAATATCGAATACCGCCCGAGGGAGCGCTGCTGAGACGGTCGGCACATGGGTATCGGAAAGAACGCCTACTCTCATCATAACGCCCGACCGAACCTCTGTTTCAATTCTTCTTCGAGGCCCAAGAGAGAAAGTTCGAGTTGCTCCTTGGTTTGCATATCACGGAGAATCGCTTTGCCGTTTTTAATTTCCTGGTCACCGATGATGAGTGTATGGTCGGCGCCGGATTTATCCGCTTTCTTCATCTGGCTTTTCAGGCTTGCGCCCGTATAGTCCGTGTCCACACTGACTCCCGACAGTCTGAGGCCGTTGATGACCGGCATGACGAGAGCAACGGCTTCTTCGCCGAGCGCAGCGATAAATACCGACGGTTTTCTCGGCTTGATTGCCCCGGCGTTTATGAGCGAGACCGCGCGTTCGACGCCGATCGCAAAACCGATCCCCGGCGTCGCCGGCCCGCCGATCTCCTTGACAAGGCCGTCGTACCTGCCGCCGGCCGCCACGGTATTCTGCGCGCCCAGATGTCCCATGACCAGTTCGAAGGTCGTGCGGGTATAGTAATCCAGCCCACGCACCAGCCGGGGGTTGACCTCGAACGGGATACCGAGCTTTTTCAAGCCCGACTCGACGGCCTGAAAATGCGACGTGCATGGTCCGCAGAGGTAATCCAGCATGACCGGAGAATCGACGAATTTATCCGCGTCCACTTTGCAATCGAGCACGCGAAGCGGGTTCGTCTCATATCGCCGCCGACAATCCGCGCACAGGTCCGGCAGCTTCTCCTTCAGATAGGTCTTAAGCGCATCGCGGTACGCGCCCCTGCACACCCCGTCGCCCAGGGAGTTAATTTGAAGACTGAGGCCGGTGATGCCGAGCCTGCCGAAAAGCGTATGAAGCATGGCGAGCACTTCGATGTCCACATGCGGGTGATCGGTCCCGAGCGCCTCGACGCCGATCTGGTAGAACTGGCGATACCTGCCCTTTTGCGGACGCTCGTGACGAAACATGGGGCCCAGATAGTACAGCTTTGCAAGCGGACTGTCCGCGTACAGTTTATGTTCGATGAACGCGCGCACGACCCCCGCGGTGCCCTCGGGCCGGAGGGTAATTTTTCTGCCGTCCCGGTCCTCAAACGTGTACATTTCTTTTTCCACAATGTCTGTAGAGGTCCCTATGCTCCGGGCAAAAAGCTCGGTATACTCGAAAATCGGCACACGAATTTCCGAAAAACCAAAGTCTTCGAACAACGCACGAGCCGTGGCCTCGATAAATTGCCACACCGGCATGTCGGTCGGTACTATGTCTTTTACGCCTTTGATCGCCTGAATCGCCATTCCTACCTTCCTACCTTCCTAACTTCCTAAATTCTCATCTTACTCGTTTCTCACGGCTTTCTGAGAAGCTTCCAGGGGTTGCTTTTAACGTCATCCGACGTTTCCTTTAGGTTCTTTGCCATATCCCTGAAACTCTGAAGCATGGCGTCGATGTTCTTTTTGTTCTCTCCCACGATGGTATCGCTCTTTTCAGTGATGGCCTTGAGGTTTGAGGCGCTCTCGTCGAGTTTTTTCAGGATGGCAGGTAAATTCTTCAGTCCCTGGGCCACTTCATCCTTGCCGGAAGTCATGACCTTGATATTAGACGAAGCTTCCTGGAGGTTCTGGACCGTCGTTTTGAGCGACTTTGCCAGGGCAGGGTCTCCTACCAACCGGTCGAGGCTGCTCGCTATGTTCTTTAGTTTGCCGATGACGTCAAGCGCTGTTCTGGTCAAGTCCTCCAGCTTCATCGATTCTTCGCCCTTGAGCACGCTGTCCGGCTGCAACAAACGCGCTTGCGGCGAGCCGCCGGTCATCTCCACATATTTCCCGCCCACCAGGCCGAGGGTCCTGATCGACGCCTTCGCGTCCTCCTTGACCACCGTGTCCCTGAAAACGTTCAAGGTAAGCTCGACCTTGTCTCCATACTCGGGGGCCACGCGAATGCCGGACACCCTGCCGACTTTAACGCCCGACAGCCTGACCGGCGCGTCCTTCTCGATGCCGTCGCTGTACAGGAACAGGACTTTTATTTCTTTCTTCTTTTTAAAGAGACTCTGGATATCGCTCACGGCAAACACCATGACCGTCAGAATCGCAAAGGAGCTCAAAAGAAAAATTCCCGCACGGATTTCAGAGCGACGATATTCCATGATTCACCCCACAGTTACGACAGGTTCTAAGCTCTAATATCCACATGCTGAACAATTTCTAAACA
>JBGPUS010000214.1:0-4565 GCA_041491325.1 Nitrospirota bacterium
AGGCCCCTTCGGCGATCACACAGGCTACTATTCCGAGGCGGATGACTACCCGGTATTTCACCTCACGGCAATCACTCACCGTAAGGATGCCATCTACCCAGCGACACTCGTGGGCAGGCCGCCGCAGGAAGACGCTTACCTGGGAAAGGCCACGGAACGGATATTTCTGCCGATTCTCCGGATGGTCGCTCCGGACATTCTCGATATGGACATGCCTGTCGAGGGCGTATTTCACAACAACGTGATCGTCAAGATCAAAAAGAGATACCCCGGACACGGAAAAAAAACGATCAACACGATATGGGGCACGGGCATGCTCATGCTCTCGAAGTTCGTCATTGTTTGCGACGAGGATGTGAACATCCATGACTACTCGGAAGTGTCCTGGAAGGTCATGAACCATGTCGATCCGCAGCGCGATGTGGTCATTACCGACGGGCCGCTCGATATTCTCGACCATTCTTGTCCACAGATCGGGTTCGGCGGAAAGATGGGGATCGACGCCACACGCAAGGGACCGGGAGAAGGGTTCACCCGCTCATGGCCTGAGGAGATCAAGATGGATCCTTCAATCCAAAAACGGGTGGAAGAACGCTGGAAAGAATACGGTTTCTCATAAATTCCAGATCATCATACATTTCAACAATCTATGTTATTCATTGAACTGTCCGTTATCCTCTTTCTGATCCTCCTGAACGGCTTTTTTGCCGCGTCCGAGATCGCGCTCATTTCGCTCCGGAAAAGCAGGGTGCGGCACTTGGTCAAAAGCGGCAATCTCACGGCCAAAAGGATCCAGAAACTTCAGGAAGAGCCCGAACGCTTCCTTGCCACTGTCCAGATAGGCGTAACCATGATCAGCACGCTGGCCGCCACGCTGGGCGGCGTAATCGCCATTGAGACGATAAAACCGGTCGTCGCCGCGGCGCCGGTGGACTTTATACGCAAGGCTGCGGAGCCCATCGCCGTCGGCGTGGTCGTGACGGTCATAACCTATGTCACCCTCGTGATCGGGGAACTGGTGCCCAAGTCTCTGGCAATCAGGTATTCAGAGCGGATCGCGTTCGCTACCGCGGCCTGGATCGACGGTTTGTCTCGTGCGCTTCGGACAGTTTTACGCATCATCACAGTTTCGAACAATATCGTCCTCAAAGCCTTCAGTCTGAACGACTATAAGGAGCCGGTGCTGGTGTCCGAGGATGAGGTCAAGCATCTGATCCGTGAGGGGCGCAAGAGCGGCGTGTTCGAGTCCTCGGAAGAAGATTTGATCCATAGCGTCTTCAAGTTCACGGACACCATGGTGAAGGAAGTGATGGTTCCCCGTATCGAAATCGCGGCCGTAGAGTCGGGTAGCGATATCGAAACGATCCTCCGGACCATGAACGAAAAAGGGTTTTCGCGTCTCCCGGTCTATGCGGGCACCATAGACAACGTCATCGGCGTCGTCTACCTCAAGGACATTCTCTCGCTCCACATGGAACTCCGTCCTGTTCAGCTTGACACCGTGCTCCGCAAGCCCTATGTCGTGCCGCCGAACAAGAACGTGAGCGTTCTCCTCAGAGAAATGCGCGAAAAGCGAATCCATCTTGCGCTCGTCGGAGATGAATACGGCGGCACCGACGGCCTTGTTACCATGGAAGACCTTATCGAGGAGATCGTCGGAGACATACGGGACGATCAGGAAAAGGAACTCCGCGAGATCGACGAGATAGCGTCCAACCGGTACGTTGTCGACGGCAAGACGGACATCGGAAAGCTGAATGAGAGACTGGGCGTTACCCTGCCCGAAGACGAATTCGAAACCATCGGGGGCTTCGTCTTAGGTCTCTTCGGCAGGTTGCCCGCGGAAGGCGACCAGATCCGGTCTCATAGTCTGCTTTTTACCGTTCTCCGGCTGCGAAAAAACAGGATCTCACGCATCCGTGTTCTCAAATATTCTCCCGAAAATAATGAAAGAGGGGAACATGAAAACTCCGCTGGTACACGAGACTAATTTCGCAGGGCTTAGGCCGCCGAAACGGGGCAAAGTACGCGATATCTACGATCTCGGCGACGCACTCCTCATCGTCGCCACGGACAGGATCTCCGCCTTCGACGTCGTGCTTCCGAACGCCATTCCCGAGAAGGGCAGAGTGCTCACGCAGATATCGAAATACTGGTTTTCACGGACCGAATCTATCGTGAAGAACCATCTGATCTCTACTGAGATCAAGGACTACCCCGTGGAGTGCAAACCGCATGCAGCCCTCCTGGAAGGCAGGAGCATGCTGGTGAGCAAAGCGCAGCCGCTTCCCGTCGAGTGTATTGTTCGCGGGTATCTCTCCGGCTCCGGCCTCAAAGAGTATAGGGAGCGCGGCTCGGTGAGCGGAATCAAGCTTCCCGCGGGACTGGTAGAAGCGTCGCGCCTGCCCGAACCGATCTTCACGCCCTCGACCAAGGAGGAGGCCGGCAAGCACGATGAGAACATAGATTTTGACACCGTCGTCCGGAAGGTGGGAAGAGAAACCGCGGACAAGATCAAAACGTATGCGCTCGCAGTATACAAAAAGGCGTGCGAAATCGCCGAACCAAAGGGAATCATCATTGCCGATACCAAGTTTGAATTCGGCATCTACCGTGGAGAGGTGATTCTGATCGATGAAGTGCTCACGCCCGATTCTTCGCGTTTCTGGCCCAAGAGTGGTTACCGGGAAGGCGGCGTCCAAAAAAGCTTTGACAAGCAGTTTGTCCGCGACTATCTCCTCTCGCTGCACTGGGACCAGAAACCACCGGCGCCGGTCCTCCCCGAAGAGGTCGTCAACAAGACGAGTGAAAAGTACCTCGAAGCGCTCAGCCTGCTGACCAACTGAGCGTTTGTTCTTGACGATTCAGCGCCTAATCAGTATAATCCGCTTTAATAATACTATTGAAACCGCAGATAAACACGGATCGACGCGGATGAAAAGATTTTCTTAAAACCTCTGCGTGTTCTGTGGCCGATTCGTGAAAGGAATTTCGATGGAAGATTACAACGAGCTGATCCAGCAACGGTTCAAGAAACTCGCTGAGATCGGCGCGATGGGTGTCAGACCGTATGCGGGCAGGTTCGAGGTTTCGATATCCTCGCAGAAGCTGCTCGATGCCTACGGGCAGGCGACGAAAGAAGAGCTGGAAAACAATAAAGTTACGGCGACGTTGGCGGGAAGAATAATCGCCATGCGGAATTTCGGCAAAGCCTGTTTTTGCCATATTCAAGACGGGTCCGGCAAGACACAACTCTATCTCCAAAAGAACACCCTTGGCGACGACTCTTACGCATTGTTCAAAAAACTTGATATCGGCGATTTTATCGGCGTAACGGGTTTTCTCTTTCGCACCAAAACCAACGAGTTGACTCTCGACGTGGAGAAATTCACGCTCCTTTCCAAATCGCTCCGCCCTTTGCCTGAGAAATGGCATGGGCTTACGGACGTCGAACTCCGTTATCGTCAGCGGTACGTGGACCTCATAGTCAATCCGGAAGTGAAGCAGGTTTTCATCACCCGCACGAAAGTCATCCAGGCGATCCGTTCTTTTTTAAATGAACGGGGCTACCTTGAAGTCGAGACCCCGATGATGCAGTCGATCCCCGGCGGCGCCACGGCCAAGCCGTTCAAGACGCACCACAACGCCCTGGACATGGACCTCTATCTCCGCATCGCTCCGGAGCTGTACCTCAAGCGGCTCCTGGTGGGCGGTTTCGAGAAAGTATACGAAATCAATAGGAATTTCCGGAACGAAGGTATTTCCACGCGGCACAATCCTGAGTTCACCATGCTGGAATTTTACACCGCCTATGCGGATTACCGGGACCTGCTGGACATGACGGAGCTGATGATCAGTTCCGTGGCCAAAGAAGTCCTGGGCACGACCACAGTGCAGTCCGAGGGGCATGCCATCGAGCTCGCGCCGCCGTGGAAGCGCATCACCTTCCTCGATTCCCTTCGCGAAGCGGGTGTCGCGGACGAGGTTCTTATTGACGCCGCGAAAGCCCGTGATTTTGCGAAGAAGCAGGGCACGCGTTTAAAAGGCGGAGAGCCGCTCGGCAAGCTTCTGAGCGAAATTTTCGACGCAATGGTGGAACCAAAACTCATTCAACCCACGTTCGTCACGGATTATCCCACCGATATATCTCCGTTGTCGAAGAAGCGGGAAGACAATCCGGACTATGTCGAGCGGTTTGAGTTGTTTGTCGTGGGCAGAGAACTCGCCAACGCATTCTCCGAGCTGAACGATCCGGTTGACCAGAAAGCGCGGTTTTCCAAACAGGTATCTGAACGCGAGGCCGGGGACGAAGAGGCGCATCAGATGGATGAAGATTTTATCCGGGCGCTGGAACACGGCATGCCGCCGGCCGCGGGCGAGGGCATCGTAATATACCTTCTCGTTATGCTGCTTACCGTATCGACCTCGATCCGCGACGTTATCCTGTTTCCGCAGTTGAAGAAGGAACAATGACGGAAGTCAACAAAACAGCATGAAACTCCCCTATGAAATATTCATCAGCCTCCGGTACCTGAGGACCAAAAAGCGCTACGGCACCGTATCGC
>JBGPUS010000215.1:0-4559 GCA_041491325.1 Nitrospirota bacterium
GGAATATCGGCAAAGGCGAACGCGCGCTGGTGGAGTTCGTGAGCGCCAATCCCACGGGCCCGCTCCACGTCGGCCACGGCAGGGGGGCCGCGGTGGGCGACGCGCTGGCAAACCTGCTCGCCGCAACGGGCTACGACGTGTCCCGGGAGTTTTACATCAATGACGCCGGAAGGCAGATCAAACTGCTGAGTGAATCCGTCTATGCGCGCTACCAGCAGGCACAGGGCAACAACGTTCCGTTCCCCGCGGACGGGTATCACGGCGATTATATCGAGGAGCTTGCACAGAGCTTTCTCAAAGCGCATGGGAATAGATTCCTGAAGTCGCCGTTCGAGGAGTGCGAGGACGCGTTCGGAAACTTCAGCAAGACCGCGATGCTTGCCGACATTCGGACCGACCTTGAAGCGTTCGGCGTGCGCTTCGACACCTGGTTCAGCGAAGCCGGCCTGTTCGCCGACAATTCGGTTCAGAACTCCGTCAATGAATTGATGGAAAGCCGAAATTTGTACGAGTCGGAGGGAGCGCTGTGGTTCCGGTCGACTACCTTCGGCGATGATAAGGACCGGGTGGTGAAGAAGAAGGACGGGAGCTGGACCTATCTTGCCTCGGACATCGCCTATCACCGGAACAAGCTCAGCCGGGGTTTTAAATCGCTCGTGAATATCTGGGGCGCCGACCACCACGGCTACATCCCGCGCGTCCAGGCGGTGATCCGGGCCTTCGGCCATCCGAAGGATTCGCTCCATGTGCTGCTCGTGCAGCTTGTGTCGATCCTGAAGGACGGCAAACCGGCGCCCATGTCCAAGCGGGCAGGGACCTTTGTTACGCTCAGGGACGTGGTGCAGGACGTGGGCGCGGACGCGGCCCGCTACATTTTCTTAACGCGCCGCTCGGACAGTCACTTGGATTTTGACCTTGACGTGGCCAAGGAGCAATCGCGCGAAAACCCGGTCTATTATGTACAGTACGCCCATGCGCGCCTGGCAAGCTTGTTTCGCGAAGCCGAGTCGAGGAAGCTCACGATACCCGCGAGCGGCGCTGTCGACGTTGCGCTGCTCGATCTTGAAGAAGAACAGAATATCATTAAAGCGCTGGCCAAGTATCCCGAAGTGATCGAAGAGGCCGCGCGTGCTTATGAGCCGCACCGGCTTACTTTCTATCTGCAGGACCTTGCCGGGCTGCTCCACAATTATTATTTCAAACACCGGGTGATAACCGAAGATGCGGCCCGTACGGCCGCCAAGCTCTTTCTCATGAAGCAGGTGAAGACCGTTATCCAAAGCGCGCTCAAGATACTGGGGGTCAGCGCGCCGGAGAGGATGTAGGAAAACAGGGTCCAGGGTCCAGGGGCCAGGGTCTAGTAAAAGAAAAATGCGGTTTCCTGAACCCTGAACTCTGAACCCCGTACCCCGAACCCTGAATTTCAATGTTCAAATTTACTTTGCTAAAAAAAGACCCTGCGTCCTCCGCGCGGCTGGGCAAATTCACGACACAGCATGGCGACGTAGCCACGCCGGTGTTCATGCCGGTAGGGACGCAGGCCACGGTAAAAACGCTTTCGCCGGACGATCTCGTTCGCCTCGGCGCGGAAATTATTCTCTCGAACACGTATCATCTGTTTCTGAGGCCGGGGCATGAGCTTATCCGCGATTTCGGCGGCATACAGAAGTTCATGGCCTGGAACAAACCGGTACTGACGGACAGCGGCGGGTTCCAGGTCTTCAGCCTTGCCGAACTCAGGAAAATCACGGAAGAGGGCGTGACGTTCCAATCGCACTTAGACGGCGGCGCAAAGCACTTCATCACGCCCGAGTACGCCGTGGAGATTCAGGAAGCCCTCGGCGCGGACATTATCATGAACTTCGACGAGTGCACCCCGTATCCCGCGACCCGGGACTACGCGCACGAGTCGCTCGAACGGACGCTGCGCTGGGCCAAGCGTTGCCGGATTGCAAAGAAGGACACAGGCCAGGCGCTTTTCGGGATCGTGCAGGGCGGGATGTATCCTGATCTGCGGAAACGGTCCGCCGAGGCGCTGGTGGACATCGGGTTCGACGGTTATGCCCTGGGCGGTCTCTCGGTGGGCGAGACCAAACCGGTGATGTACGAAATGATTGAAGCGTCGGTCCCGGCGCTTCCCGAGGACCGGCCCCGGTACCTCATGGGCGTGGGCACGCCAGAGGACCTGGTGGAAGGCGTGGACCGCGGCATCGACATGTTCGACTGCGTGATGCCCACCCGGAACGCGCGCAACGGTACGTTTTTCACCTCTTTCGGGAAGGTGGTCATCAGGAATGCCCAGTACGAGCGCGACGCGCAGCCGATCGATCCTGCCTGCGGCTGCTACACGTGCGCGAACTTTAGCCGGGCGTACCTGCGCCATCTGTTCAATGCAAACGAAGTGTCGGCGCTCCGGCTCGGCACGATCCATAACCTCTTTTTCTACCTGGACCTTATGCGGAAGGTCCGAACAAGCATCGAAGAGGGAAGATTCAGTGAGTTTAAAAAGGATTTCTTAACGAAGAGGGAAGTCATCAGTTTTTAGAACCAGAAACAACATAACCCTATCCCCGATAAAATAATTCGGGGATGACGGATAAAATCAAATTAAGAGGAGGTAACACAAATGTTTACTTCAACAGCATACGCAATGGGAGCATCGGGTGGGGCTGGAGGCGCGACCGGCGGAGGAGCGTCAGGCCTCATCATGATGGTTGTTATCTTCGCCATTTTTTACTTCATCCTTATCCGGCCCCAGCAGAAGAAGATGAAAGAACATAAAAAGATGGTGGAAGAGCTCAAAAAGGGCGACCGCATCATCACCGCGGGCGGCATGTACGGCACGGTTGAGAACTCGACTCCGGAGACCCTGACGATCAAGATTGCCGAGGGTGTCAAGGTTAAGATCACCCGCGGTTCGGTAGGCGCGGTGGTGAAGGCCGAGGATGAAAAGGACTAAACTTAAAAACAGCATTTGACACACCCTGCTCTCGCGTACTCGCTCGTAAGCGCTGGGCGCAGGCGGATCAAATCGGATAAGAGTCGGATTTTTCCTTGAGGTTCACCCAACTAGGCGCATGCATAGCTTTAGAATGCATCCGCTTTTATCAAGTGTAAATCCGCTTCTTCCGTGTCTAAATGTTTTTTATAGGATAAAGCTGAACCGCAGGAGGCACGGATACAATGAAGAAAAGCATTCAGTGGAGACTTGCGCTCATCGCCCTCTCGGTTGTGATCGCGCTGTTTTTATTTCTGCCCTCGACGCCTATTTCGGGGAATCTGCCGGAGGTGTGGCGTCAGAGCGTGCCGAAGATATCCCTCGGGCTCGATCTCAAGGGCGGCAGCCACCTGGTGATGCAGGTGGACACGGCCAAGGCCGTTGAAGCTTCGGTGGACAACATCGCGGCGAATCTCCAGACGTCGGCCGCGACCCAGACACTTGCCGCGACCTTTGCCAGGGACGGCCAGAGTATCACGGCCAAATTCGCCGAACCGCTCGAAGATAAAGTCGAAAAGCTCGTGAAAGACAGTTACGACCTTGTATTAAAAAACAGGTCAAAAGGGGAGCTGACGTATACCCTGAAGCCGGCCGAGGCCAAACGCCTTGCGGAGCTTGCCGTGACCCAGGCGCTCGAACGGACGCGGCGCAGGATCGACAAGTACGGCGTGGCGGAACCCGCCATCTACAAGCAGGAAAACGACCAAATCGCTCTCCAGCTTCCCGGCGTGAAGAACCCGCAGGAAGCCATCAATTTTATCAAGACCGCGGGCAGGCTGGAATTCAAGCTCCTGAATACCCAGGCGGATTTCCAGAAAGCGCTTGCAGGTCAGGTCCCGCCGGACAGCGAGGTCCTCTACGGCGAGGACACGGATGAGACCGGCAAGATTTCGAAGCGTCCGTATGTGGTCTATAAACAGACGCTCCTGACCGGCGACCGCTTGAAAGAGGCCAAGGTCGGTATCGATCAGTACAACAAACCCGCCGTGTCCATCTCGTTCGACAGCGATGGAGCCAGAGTTTTCGACCGCATCACGGGCGAGAACGTCGGCAAGCAGCTTGCCATCGTGCTCGACGGCACGGTGCATTCCGCGCCGAGGATCCAGGACCGGATCAGCGGAGGCAATGCCCAGATCACGGGCAATTTCACGCACGACGAGGCCGCGAAGCTTGCCATCGTGCTGCGCGAATCGCTGCCCGCGCCCGTGAAGATCATACAGAATGTGACCGTCGGACCGTCGCTTGGCCAGGATTCCATTGCCATGGGCACGCGCGCGGCGCTGTTCGGCGGCCTGATCGTCGTCATCTTCATGGTGGTCTACTACCGGATGTCCGGGGCGATCGCCGACTATGCCATCGTCCTGAATCTCGTGTTGCTTCTCGGGGCCATGGCGCTCATGAGCGCAACGCTCACCCTGCCCGGCATCGCGGGCATTATCCTCACGATCGGCATGGGCGTGGACTCGAACGTGCTGATGTTCGAACGCATCCGCGAGGAAATTCGCGCGGGCAAGCAGCCGCGGCCCGCGGTGGATGCCGGATACGACAAGGCGTTCCTTAC
>JBGPUS010000216.1:0-4558 GCA_041491325.1 Nitrospirota bacterium
ATGAGCAAGAACGAAAATATCATTCTCGTAACGGGTGCGACCGGGAACCAGGGCGGGTCCGTCGCGCGGCAGCTTCTGAGGGCCGGTTATACGGTAAAGGCAATGACACGAAAACCACAGAGCGAGAGCGCGGGGGCATTGAAAGCGCTCGGCGCTGAAATAATTCAGGCCGACTTCGACGATCCGGCATCGCTTGATCGCGCGCTGACCGGGGTTTGGGGTGTGTTCGCTGTTCAGAACACCTGGGAGGCTGGGGTGGTAAAAGAGGAGGAGCAGGGGAAGCGCTTGGCCGAGGCCGCGCGTAAGCACGGCGTTTCGCATTACGTGTACTCATCGGTGGGCTCAGCGAACCGAAAAACCGGCATTCCCCATTTCGACAACAAGAATCGGGTCGAACAGGCCGTTCGTTTCCTCGGGTTCCCTTCGTACACCATCCTGCGGCCGGTCTTTTTCATGGAAAATTTCACGTCACCGTGGTTTTTGCCCGGCCTGATGGAAGGGAAGCTGCTTATGGGAGTAAAGCCTGATACCGTGCTCCAGATGATCGCTGTCGACGATATCGGCAAGTTCGGCTTGCTGGCGTTTCAACAGCACCAAAGGCTGAATGGAATTGAGCTTGACATCGCGGGCGACCAGCACACTCTGCCCGAAGCGGCTGACATCCTGAGTCATGCCACGGGCAGGAAAATCGAGTTTGTCGAGGTTTCGAAAGACGAAGTCCGCAAGCAGAGCGAGGACTACGCGATCATGCTGGAATGGTTCGACCGCGTCGGCTACAACGTGAACATCCCCGTCCTGACGAAAGAGTACGGTATACGGCCCACCGCATTCAGGGATTGGGCAAAGCAGATTGATGTGACCCTGAAGAAGGCCGCATAAACCTAAAAAGAGCAGTTGGACACTGAAGAACCGGATTAACATATGATAAAGGCGGATAAATCCTGAAACAAAGCTTTCGCATTGGGGGAACTGATAAAAAGAGAATCCGCATTTATCCGCCTGCGCCCGCGTTTTTATGAGTGGCCACCGCGAATGCAGGGTGTGTCAAATGCTGTTTTAGGATAATACGGACCCATGCTGAAGAGGTCCGCAAAACATGAGGCACGGGGGTGCTATTTTTATAGCCTCCGTGCTTTTTTGTCCATCCGTTTAAAACCGCAAGCTGATGACGATGGGGATACCGTTGATAAGCCTGCCCCGCTGAGGGGGACCGTCCGTATTCCAGCCTGCATACAGCCGCCTGTTGTCCTCAATGTTCATCTGTTCCGAGGCGATGACCGAGTCAACTACTATTTGTCTCCAGGGGTCGGGCAGTGTCTTGGTGACGACGTAGACTATGCCCATCCCCACGACGCCGAGTGTTATCATGTCCGCTTTACTGGGTTTGCGGCTCAGGACAGGGTTGATCTCGTAATAGCCCTCTGATCCGTAGAACATGGCTACGCTCTGGTTGTAATCAATGAATGCGTAGGAAGCGATGATTGCGAGCTTTTCCGAGATCGCGCGCTCCGTTGACAGGGCATAGCGCGGGGTAGACAGCTCTTTTGAGACGCTGCTTTCCGCGGGCTTGTAATGAGGAGTTATGAGCAGTTCGTTCGATCCGGTCCGTTCTTCGGCAGGGGCAAATGTTGCCTGAAGCGCGATTAGCAGTACGGCTGTGGTTATTGCTCTCAGATGCGTTCTCATGATGGCCTCCACAAAGAAACCCCGTGCCTGAGGGGCATGGGGTTCAGAAGCCGTGGAGCACCGAGGAATTACGCAGCCGTATCTACGTCTGTGGTTACTTCGGTAACCCTGCTGTCCATCGTTCCGGATTTTCCGGAGCCGCGGGGACCAGTGGCTTTGCGTCCTACCCTCTCAGATAGTTTGCCTTTATCGGGAATCTCTTATGTTGTTCTTATTTTAAGCGTAGCACCTTTTTCTGTCTTGTCAAGTAAAGCATGTCAAAACAGGTAAAATTAGTTACATAAGGCTGTTTTTCGTGGTTTAATACGATCGCCACAATGATCGGGTGGAATTTCATGAATTCGTTGGAACAAAAAAAAGCGGATTTTTGCCGGGAGTAACGGAAAGAAGCGATTTCTACACAAAGAAATAGAAAGCCCCGTCGGATAGACAACTATATCTGACGGGGCTATTTGAGTTCAATCCTATTTTTTTTGGCGCTAGTGTGTTAGTCCATCCGGTCCCTGTTCTTCGGACGCTTGTTGGATTCAAGGATCTTCTTTCTGAGCCGGATAGAAAGAGGGGTCACTTCGACAAGTTCATCTTCCTTGATGAATTCAAGCGACTGCTCAAGCGACAGCAGGCGGTGCGGCACGAGCCGAAGCGCTTCGTCCGCCCCGGAGGCGCGCATGTTCGTCAATTTCTTTTCCTTGATCACGTTTACATCCATGTCGCTCTCGCGGGAATTCTCGCCGACGATCATGCCTTCGTACACCGCGGTGGTTTCCTTGATGAAGAGCTCGCCGCGCGGCTGGATATGGTACAGGGCGTACGTCGTTGTTTTGCCTGAGCGATCGGCCACCAGTGCGCCGGTTGAGCGTTTTGCGATCGCCCCCTGCCAGGGCTCGTATCCGTCGAAGAGATGGTTCAAGAGGCCGGTGCCGCGCGTGTCGGTCAAAAACTCGGACCGGAAACCGATAAGCCCTCGCGCGGGGATGCGGAATTCGAGCCGCACCCGTCCGTGCCCGTTGTTCGCCATTTTAGTCATGCGGCCTTTGCGTACTCCCAGTTTCTGGGTGACCACACCGATGAATTCCTCGGGGCAATCGATGACCAGGTTTTCCATGGGTTCGAAGGTTTTCCCGTCAACTTGTTTCGTTATGGTTTCCGGTTGCGATACCGACAGTTCGTATCCTTCCCGGCGCATCATTTCGATCAAAATTGCGAGCTGAAGCTCTCCGCGTCCCAATACCTTAAAGCTATCCGTGGCCTCCTGCAATTCGACCTTGATCGCAACATTATAGAGCAGTTCTTTTTCGAGCCGTTCTTTCAAATGGCGAGACGTGACGAACTTTCCCTCTTTGCCCGCGAACGGGGAATTGTTGATCGAAAACACCATCGAGATCGTCGGTTCGTCCACGGCGATGCGCGGGAGCGGCATGGGGTTCTCGGGGTCGGTGATCGTATCCCCGATATTGACGCCTTCGATGCCGGCCAGGGCCACGATGTCGCCGACCGTAGCCGATATCGCATCCACCCGCTTCAAGCCCTGGAATTCGAAGAGCGAGGTGATTTTGGTTTTTACGACAGCGCCGCCCTGGACCACCACGCCGATGGGCTCCGCAACTTTTGCCGTTCCGGCGAAGATCTTCCCGATGGCCAGCCGTCCTACGTACTCATTGTAAATGATATTCATAACCAGGAGCTGGAGCGGCGCGGTTTCATCGCCCTCGGCCGGCGGAATGGTCTTCACGATAAGATCGAAGAGCGGCTGGAGGTCTTTGCCCTCATCGGCCATGTTCAACTTGGCGATACCGTCGCGAGCGATGGTATAGACGATCGGGAATTCCAGCTGCTCATCCGTGGCGTCAAGATCGATGAACAGGTCGTAGACTTCGTTCACGACTTCGCCCACGCGCGCATCGGGCCGGTCGATCTTGTTGATGACGAGAATGGGGGCGAGGCCGAGTTCCAACGCTTTTTTGAGCACGAACCGCGTCTGGGGCAGCGGACCTTCCGACGCGTCCACGAGCAGCAGCACGCCGTCCACCATCTTGAGCGTGCGCTCCACCTCGCCGCCGAAATCGGCATGGCCGGGCGTGTCCACGATGTTGATCTTCACGCCGTCGTGCACGACGGCGAGGTTCTTTGCCATGATGGTGATGCCGCGCTCGCGTTCGAGGTCGATATTGTCCATGACCCGTTCCTGCACGCGCTCGTTGTCGCGGAAGGTTCCGCTCTGGCGAAGGAGCGCGTCCACCAGCGTGGTCTTGCCGTGGTCGACGTGGGCGATGATGGCGATGTTTCGTAAGTCGGTTCTTTTCAACATGTCGGTTTTCCTTTTCTTTACCACGAAGACGCGAAGACTCTAAGGTTGTCTTAGTAGCCAGGTGCTTAAGCGGTAGTATGCAATGAGTTATCTCTGCGGAGCTGGGTATAATACCGTTTAGGGGTGTGATTTGTCAATTAAAATAAGCCTTCCGCCCAGGAAACAGCGGAGCGGAATGAGTTAAGGTATAATGGTAAAAAGGAGAGAATCCATGCAACGTGGGAGGTTTCTTCCATAAAAAACGCTATTTCCGTTGCAGCAGTATTCAGTCTGGCGCTGAGCGCGGGAATATCCGGCTGTTCCGGCACGGCGCCGGGCAATCTCGGCGTGAAGGACGGCAGGCTTTCTCCCTGTCCTGCCACGCCGAATTGCGTGTCAAGCCTGAGCACGGACGCGGAACATGCCGAAAAACCGCTGACCTATACCGGGGCGACGCCCGCGGCGCGGGCCGAGTTGAAGGAGCTCCTCCTCGGCATGAAGAGGGCAAAAATAACGGCCGAGACGGGCGCCTATCTCCGCGCGGAATTTACGAGCGCGCTCTTCCGCTTTGTTGATGACGTGGAA
>JBGPUS010000217.1:0-4556 GCA_041491325.1 Nitrospirota bacterium
AACTGCGGATTCTGCAAACGTACGCTCACCACCGCCGTCAGCCCCTCGCGCACGTCCTCTCCGGAGAGCGCTTCGCCGCCGCTTTTGAGCAGGCCGCTCGCCGTAGCATAGCTGTTCACCGTTCGCGTGAGGGCCGCCTTAAACCCGACGAGATGGGTGCCGCCCTCCTGGGTGTTGATGTTGTTGGCAAACGCAAAAACCTGCTCGACATAGCTGTCGTTGTATTGGAATGCGATCTCGACGAAAATTCCGTCCCGCTCTTTGGCAAGATAAATGGGCGCGGGATGGAGCGGCGTCTTGTTCTTATTCAGATACTCGATAAACGACGCAATGCCGCCCTCATAGAAAAAAGTCTGCTTTTTGCCGCTCCGTTCATCCTGGATGGAAATCTTCAAGCCCCGGTTCAGGAATGCGAGTTCGCGCAGACGCTGTGACAGAACATCATAGCTGTATTCGCGGTCTTCGAAAATCTCGTAGTCGGGCTTAAACGTGACTTTGGTGCCGTTCGTCGCGGTCGAGCCGGTTACGGTAAGCGGGGCCTGCGGTTTTCCCCGTTCGTAGCGTTGCTGGAACACCTTGCCGACCTGTTTGATTTCGAGCTCAAGCCACTCGGACAGCGCGTTCACCACGGACACGCCAACTCCGTGGAGGCCCCCCGAGACTTTATACGCCTCTCCGTCGAATTTGCCGCCCGCATGGAGCACGGTCAGCGCGACCTCCGCGGCGGAACGCTTCTGGACGCTGTGCATCTCGGTAGGAATGCCGCGGCCGTCATCAATGACCGTGATGCTGTTATCGACATGGATGATGACATCGATGTTCTTGCAGAAACCGGCCATGGCCTCGTCCACGCTGTTGTCCACGATTTCGTAGACCAGGTGGTGAAGTCCCACGCTTCCGGTGCTGCCGATATACATGGCAGGCCGCTTACGAACGGCTTCAAGGCCTTCGAGCACCCTTATGCTGTCTGCCGTATATTCCATCTGCTCCTCGTAAAAAGAGGGATTGTAGCGGCGCGGCGCCGGTCAATCCCTCGTGCGTACATGCATTCCAATACCGTTGCCGTTGTGTGCTGTGACGCACGGGGTTCGGCTCTTTTCTTTATACCCTCATGGGCATCACAACGCATTTGTAAAGCTCATCGCCCTCTTCCGTAATGAGGCACGGGCTCAAGGCATCGCTGAGTTCCAGCGCGATGGTCTGCCGGTCCATGGACGAAAGCACATCCATGAGGTATCGCGAATTGAAGCCGATCGCGATTCCTTCGCCTTTATAGTCCACGGCAAGCTCCTCGTTAGCCTCGCCCACTTCCGGGTTGTTCGTGGAAAGAGTGAGCAGGTCTTTTTCAAGCTGCAGTTTTACCGCGTTGGTCTTTTCCTTCGACAGGATCGAGACGCGTTTCACGGCATGGGCGAACGCGTCCTTGGACACGATGACTTTTTTGGTGGTCTTTGCAGGGACCACCTGGAGATAATTGGGATAATTGCCGTCAATGAGCTTCGACACCATGACCAGTCCATCGCGCATGAACAGCGCATGGTTCTTGCTGAACCCCAGACGTAATTCCGCTTTCGGCGCGTCCTCTTCAAGAAGCCGCCGAAGTTCCATCATCGCCTTTTTCGGGATGATGAAGCTTTCGTCCTTGTGTTTAGCGTCGATCACCCGGTCGATCATCGAAAGTCTGTGTCCATCGGTGCCGACCATGCGGATATTGAGCCCGCCTTTGGTCTGAGTCATGTGTACAAACAGGCCGTTCAACACGTATCGCGCATCATTCTCGCCCACGGAATAAAGCGTTTTCTTGATCATGTCTCTGAGGGTCTCTCCCTCGATGACGATCATTCCCTCTTCGGCGACGTCGGGAAGCGCCGGATATTCATCTTTCGGCAGCCCCACCAGCTTGAACTGCGAGTGTCCTGATATGATCTTGACTGCGTTGTTGTCTTCGACGTTAATCTGAATATCTTCCGCAGGAAGCTCTCGTACTATCTCGTACATCTTCTTGGCTGAAACGGTAACCGCCCCGGGACTGATTACCTCCGCCGCATAACGCCCTCGCAATCCGATCTCCAGGTCGGTGGCGATGATATCAACACCGTTGCCTTCGGCCACGAGGAGCATGTTTGAGAGAATCGGCATGGTGTTCTTTTTTTCCACTACGCCTTGGATCCTCTGCAACCCCTTCAGAATTTCTTCTTTCTTGATTTTGAGTTTCATCTAGGGAAGCCTCCTGTCAACATCCAGTTATGTTATCAGATATACGGTCAAATAGCAATAAGTTTCTGTTATATATTGCCATTTACTTTCAACGTCTTAGCTGCTTAATCAACAGGTCTATTGTGGCCCGCAATTCGTGGTCTTTTTCTTTCTTTTCCTCGATCACTTTACATGCATGAATAACGGTACTATGGTCTTTTCCGCCGAAAAACGCGCCGATTTCCGGAAGCGACGAGCCCGCCAACGTGCGGCAGAGATACATCGCTACCTGGCGAGGAAGGACCACCGCCTTGGTTCGACGTTTGGATTTCAGGTCCGATATTTTGACGCCGAAGACGTCGGCCACGGCCTTCTGAACCATCTCTTTCGTAAGCACCTTGTCCCTGTTGTCTATGAGATATTTCAGTTCGTTCTTGGCAAGCTCCTGCGTTATCTCCATATTGGTCAGGGACGAGACCGCACCGAGCTTCACGAGTCCGCCTTCAAGTTCCCTGATGTTACTTTTCATGATCGAAGCAAGGAACTCGGCTACGTCGTCAGGAAGGCGAATGCCCCAGAACTCTGCTTTTTTCCTGAGAATGGCGATGCGCGTTTCCAGGTCCGGCGCTTGTATGTCGCAAATGAGCCCTGACTCGAACCTCGACCGGAGCCGCTCCTCGATGTCCGGGATCTCTTTCGGCTGGCGGTCGCTCGTGAGCACGATTTGTTTTTGCGATTCATAAAGCGTATTAAACGTGTGAAAAAACTCTTCCTGCGTTCGCTCTTTGCCCGCAATGAACTGGATGTCGTCGATGAGAAGGATGTCCATGTTCCGGTACTTCTGCCGGAATTCTTCCATCCGCTGGTGGCTCATGCGGTTGATGAGTTCGTTCGTGAATTGTTCTGATGAAAGATAGGCCACTTTCATGCGCGGCGACTTGCTTTGAAGGTGGTGGCCTATTGCATTTACGAGATGGGTCTTACCTAGCCCTACACCGCTGTAAATGAACAGGGGATTATACGCCCTCCCCGGAGCATCCGCCACCGCTTTGGCAGCGGCATGTGCGAATTGGTTGCTGGGTCCGACGACAAACGTGTTGAAGGTATATTTTTTCTCGAAGACACCGATTTTCTCTTCACGCGCCTCTTTTTTTTCTTCTTTTGCCGGATGGACGGTCTTTTTTGCCTGCTGCGGCCGCACGTAAAAATCGATCTCCACGTCGTCTCGCTTTGTCACTTCTCTAATGACTTCGGTCAGCGTTACGCCGTGATGCTCCTTTATCCAATCCCGGTGAAATTTGCTCGGCACCTCGATCTGCAACTTGTTGCCCTCGATCAGAAGGAGCTTAGATTGGCTGAACCAGGTGTCGTAACCCTGCTTAGATATTCGGTTTTCTATAAGCAGCAGTATCTCGTCCCAAATTTTTTCCCGGTCCATAAAAACCTCAAAAAACTACGCTGGTTACAAACATCCTTATCCACACGTGTGGATAAGCGGTTTTTTCCTTTGTTTTCTTGTGGTTATGCCGTCGTTCGGAGGCTTATTGTCCGCTTTATGGCGCCCCATTTTTAAAGGATTTTTTGCTTGTCTGACTGGCTATGTAGAGCATACATCTTGCACACTTTCAGGAACTGCTCGGGGGGGCCGGCGAGGCATGACTATACCAGAAGCCCCAGCTCCTGGCAAGTTTTTTTTATGAAAACGCTGAGCAACTTCGTCTGTTTCGGCAGCATCATTAATGCTTTTTTATCATTTTTATCTGCTGGACTTTTATTTTATTTTGTGATAAAAAATTAAATGACTATGAAAATACCTGATAACCTGAAATATGATGAAAAAGGCCTGATCCCTGCTGTGGTTCAGGATTGGAAGACCCTGGAAATTTTGATGGTCGCCTACATGAATGCCGAATCCTTGCGTAGTAGTGTCGAGACGGGGCTGACCTGTTTCTGGAGCCGCTCTCGTCAGAAGTTCTGGCAGAAGGGTGAAACATCGGGCAATGTGCAACGTATCAAGGACATTCTCTACGACTGTGACCAGGACACGCTCCTGATAAAGGTTGAGCAGACCGGGCCCGCTTGCCATACCGGCGAGAGAAGCTGTTTTTACCGAAGTTTCTTCGGTAAATAACTAAGATAGGCCGCGAACATGGACTGTATTTTCTGCAAAATCATTGAAAAAAAAATTCCTTCCACAATGGTTCATGAGGATGAATATACCGTCGCGTTCGAAGACGTCAATCCTCAGGCCCCTGTCCACATACTCATTGTCCCGAAAAAGCATATTACAGACATTCACGGTATCGCAGCCTCTGACAGGGAACTTATCGGACATCTTTTCTTCGTTGCGAAAACCATTG
>JBGPUS010000218.1:0-4556 GCA_041491325.1 Nitrospirota bacterium
ACACGTCGTAGCCCGTTGCGGCGAGCAGGTTTGCCAGCGCGTCGCCCACCGCGGCCCCCCTGCCGTGGCCGACGTGGAGCGGGCCCGTGGGATTGGCGCTCACGAACTCCACCAGCGCGCGTTCGCCTTTGCCGATATTCCCGAGACCGTAGGCCGCGCCTTCGCTTTCTATTTCAAACAGCGTCTTTTTCCAGCGTTCACGCGAGAGCGTGAAGTTAATGAAGCCCGGTCCCGCGATTTCTGTCTTCGCGATTATTCCGTCCTCGTCCAGCAGGTTGGCGATAATAAGCTCCGCTATCTTTCTCGGAGGCTTTGACTCCTGTTTCGCCAGGGTCAGGGCAAGCGTGGTGGCGAGATCGCCGTGGCCCTTGTCCCTCGGAGTTTCGAGCGAGACGACCGGCGGCGTTTCGAGCTTCAGTTCTCCCTTTTCTTTGGCCCGGGTGAGGGCCTGGAGCAGGATTTCAGTGATGGTTTGTTTCATGAATGACCAGCTATTCCCTTGCGGTTTACAGGAAAGAAAGTATATCGCATCCTCGAAAAAAGTCAATAAAATAATCCCTTTACTTGCCAGTTTTGGTATGGTATTCTTGAAACTAAGAGGTGCGAGCCGGTATGTGGATTCAAATGAGCGTTAATACCATCCTCTTCGACAGCAAAAACAACAGCTACATCGTCGTGCTCAAGGATGATACCGGAAAAAGGATCCTTCCCATCTGGATCGGTGCCGCCGAAGGCAACTCCATCGCAATGGCCATGGGCAACGTCAAGCCGTCCCGCCCGCTCACCCATGACCTCATCGTCAGCGTCTTCGACCGCCTGGAGATCGAGATCGCACGGGTCGTGATCAGCGACCTCATCGACAACACGTTTTACGCCTCCCTCTACCTCCTGCACAACAGCAAGGAATTTCATATCGACTCCCGGCCCAGCGACGCCATCGCGATCGCCATCCGCATCGGAGCGCCGGTTTTCGTGGAGGAAGACGTGATCACCAAGCAGGACTCGTCGGTAATTGATACCTGGATGAAAAACCTCGGAGAAAGCGGCGGAACCGAATACAACGCATAACCCCGCGCTCGCGTGAAACTCCCGTGTTCCAACCTTCGTATCAGCTCCGGCCTGTCCAAGAAGCTCGCGAATACTAATTGTTGACAACGGCATATATCCAAGGGTTAAAATATATTCAACGTGATTTATGTTTCTGAATTATCTGCGCTTATCCGCCTGCACCCAGCGGTTACGAGCCTGCACCCAACGCTTATGAGCCTGCACCCAACGCTTATGAGTGCGAAGCGCGAATGTGGGGTGTGCGAAGCGCGAATGTGGGGTGTGCGAAGCGCGAATGTAGGGTGTGTATACGTAGCCTGCTCTTGCGAAAGCGCGGCCATAAACGAGTGCAGGGTGTGGTTACCTGCTTTTTTTTAGATCTCTGCGGGTGAAGAATGGAAACTGAAAACACAATAACCGTACTCTTGGTAGATGATGAAACCGCGAACCGGGAGCTCTATGCGGAGTTCCTGAGCGACCTGGGCTACCGTTTCATCGGGCACGAAGACGGCGAGTCAGCTCTTTCGTTCATCAGGGATGGCGCCGCAATCGATCTCGTTATCGCTGATTATCGCATGCCCGGGATGGACGGGTTGGAGTTTATTCAGGCCATGAGACAAGTGCTGCCGTCAGTCCCGGTGATCATGATTACCGCCTTCGGAAGCATAGACAGCTACTTGCAATCCTTCAGCCTCGGAGTCTTCGAATACATCAATAAACCGTTCTCGAAAAAGGAGTTCGTTCGCATCGTGAAGGCCGCCCTTCACGGACCCGGTGATGCCGACCGGAAGATACGGGTCGCGTAAAAGCCCTTCTCGCCCATTGTTGTGACCTGCGCCTCGCCCTGCTCTGTGTTATAATATTGCTAATAAGGAGAAGCATGGAATGCCGCCCGTTCAGCCGGTGTATTTATGAAACATTCCTGAGCCGACGCTCACAGGGGAAAATGAAAATCCCCCTTCTCCCCCTTTTTCAAAGGGGGAATTTTCCCTTCTTTGGAAAAGAGGGGTTAGAGCTTTTTATAGAGGTACTCTCAGATGAAAAAAATACTGATGGCAAATGAGTTAAACAGACTTTTTGCGGAGAAAAACAGCTTTCTGGACCGGGTACACATCAAGATATTCTCAGCGGCCACGAACGACGAGTTGCTGAAAATCCACCGGGAGGAAAAAGCAGACCTCATCATCACCAAAATCGACTTGCCCGGCATCAGAAGTGAAGAGCTCTTCGAAACCATCAGGCAAGATAAGGAGTTGCGGGAGACGCTCGTCATATTCGTCTGCAAGGACACCAGCGCCCAGCGCGAACGCTGCAGGCAATGCGGCGCAAATGAGATTTTTACGATACCCGTCGATATCGCGCTGCTTCATGCAAAGACGCAGCAACTGCTCAGTGTTTCACAGAGAAAAGCCTACCGCGTCGCGCTTACGGTATCGGTTGAAGGCAAATCCAAGAACCGGCGGTTCCTGCACCGCACGGAAGACATCAGCGCCAGCGGAATGCTCATCAAGGCCGACGAAGATGTCCTTGCCCAGGGCGATACCATTTCCTTGTCCTTCTATCTCCCCGACGGCATGCACGTGGACGCGACCGGCGAAATCCAGCGGGCCTCCAAACAATCGACCGCGCCTGACAGCTATTTATACGGCATCAAGTTCATTGACATCAATGCAACGACGAAGTCGGCGATCGAGTCTTTTGTTAATAGAAATACAACGCAGCGTTACCCGCTCGCCCACGCGATCTAGCCCTGACGCCTTGTTCGGTCAGAACCCCCACCGCGGCGACAAATCATTCTCGATTCCCAGATTGTCCAGGACCCTTCCCACGATAAAATCCACGAGCTCGGAAACTTTTTCCGGATGATGATAAAATGCGGGCATCGCAGGGATCAGGTGGCAGCCGAGCTCGGCCAGAGTAAGCATATTCCTGAGGTGAATGGGAGAGAGGGGCGTCTCTCGCGGCACAATGATGAGTTTCCGTTTTTCTTTCATTGTCACATCCGCGGCCCGTTCGATCAGGTTCGAGGCGAAGCCGTTTGCCATGGAAGCCAGCGCTTTCATGGAGCAGGGAATCACAATCATGGCGTCGATCTTCACCGAGCCGCTGGCGATCGGCGCATACAGATTGTCCTCATCGAAGTACGTAAGCTGCCCTGCCGCGGCCTTAAAATGCTTTTGAAGGATATTCTGAATGTCGGTCTCGGACCCTTTGAGCTGCAAGCCGGCCTCGTCATTCAAGATCGCCAGCCCGTCTTCGGTGATCGACACATAAACAGAGTGCCCGGCCTGGACCAGCGCCTGGAGAAGGCGATGGGCATAGGGAGCGCCGGAAGCGCCCGTGATTGCTACGGTGTAAATCGACATTGATAGCCTCTTTCTTGTTCCCGCTTCTTCAACTTTGCGTTGACGCCGTGTAGTGCCGGGAAAAATGATTGTGTTTGACCTTCGTATAGTCCAAATCGCTTTTTGCAAGCGGCTTTTTTATTTCGTCGGGATGGCCGATGCTCATGATGGCTTCAACCTTGATCTGTTCGGGCAATCCGAGAAGCCCTTGGATGTATTGTTCCGCGGACAGCGTATCGGTATGAGCGCGGTTTCGTATCTGTATCCAGCAGCTCCCCAGTCCCAGCGAATGGGCCGTCGCCTGCACAAGGATTGAAGCAATGGAACAGTCTTCGATCCATACGTCGGACTTGCCGGCGTCGGCGCAGATGACGATTCCCAGGGCCGCATCCTTCAAAAATTGCGAGCCGTGCTCCCGCGCGCTCGAGAGCTTCGACAACAGCTGACGGTCGTCGACGATAACGAATTCCCAGGATCTGCTGTTTCGCGACGTGGGGGACCGGAGCAGGGCCTCAATCAAGATATCTACTGACCCGGCATCGACAGTCTGCTGAGTGTACTTGCGGATGCTTCGGCGTGTTCGTAAAAGATCAATCATACGGTGATGCTCCTTCTGGTGGAGGGTGAGTGCCAGGAATACTATATGCCCATATACGTTATTTTGACGAGGTCCTGGCCGTAGGTTCGCTCCAATCTTCGGACAATAAAGTGGCCGCGCGCCATGGCCTGAAAATGGCCGATAAAAATCAAATTGATGGTCGCGCCGCCTGCGGCGCCGATAATGGGAACGGCTTCCGCCGCGATCTTCTCCGATACGACAACGCCGAACCGGGAAGCGATCTGCGTTATAAAACGCACGATCGCAGGCGCGCCTTCCATGGCAATCCCCCGTTCAGCGATGAATTCGGCCGCCTCGGTCACCGCGCGCGCCAGCGCGGCCCGGACGAAGAAATACCCGGTCTCGGCTGCGTCATCTTTCCTGGTCGGGCCTCCAAGGGCAAAAACCTCCAGGCAGGCAAGCTGGGTTTCGGGAAGCGAAAGATTCTCTCCCTCGCTTCGCGCTATATCCGCGATCGAACGCAGCATCACGGCCGTAGAGATCGGCAGTTCTACCGGCAGCGCAAGCAGGCCGAAGGCGCCTCCTGCCGCGCCGCAGAACGCGGC
>JBGPUS010000219.1:0-4534 GCA_041491325.1 Nitrospirota bacterium
CTGTCCGCGAGCGAAGGGAAGCGGGTGATTACTTTCGCAATGACTATGTTCTTGAATCTGCCGAGGTTCATACGTGTCGTTTCCCGTCTGCGTCTATTCTGATCTCTAATTGATATTGTATCACACCAGACACAAGACAGGGCGCCTGCGACTGAGTGACGGGGTCCTTCAAATGCGTAACCATGGAGGTGAATATTCACCTGAAAAAAACCATCAAGTGGTGAATAGTACCTTTACTGTGGGACGCGGAGATAGTATACAGATATACAATAGAGGAAAGTAAGATTATAAAAGAAGCTATGTCAAATCTTTTTGGAGAGCACATTGAAAACTAAAATTTATAAAATGTTTGTTTTACTTTTAGCCTTTTCAGGAGCGACCATAATTATTTCAGGCTGCGGGTCCGGAGGCAGCGGGGGAAGCGGTGGCAGCGTCACTCCCAAGGGCAGCCGTACCTTGGGCATGGACATCGTGGATACGACGTCTGCGTCGAGCTTCGACAACAATGTGACTTTGGCCAAATCCGCCGGCGCTCAGGTGATGCAGCTCCACATGCTGTGGAACGGCTTTGAGCAATCCGGAGCTTCCGGGTGTTCGGCAACATTGCAGGATACGGGCGGCATCCTCGCCACATACAACACCGTGCTGCCTCCCACGGGCCTGAAAATGAATCTGGGAATTTTGCCCATCACAACCAGCATCAGCGGAATCCCTGCCGACCTGAAACCTTTCGGCGATCCCTCATACAGCAGCGCGAACATGATCTGTCGGTTCAACAAGGTGCTGGATTTCGTCCACGCGGCTTTGCCGAATGTCACGTTGAATTCGCTGGCATTGGGCAACGAAATAGATGCCTACAGCGGCGCTTCCGCGTCCCAGTTCTGGACCGATTATGGAGGCTTTTACGTTCAGGTTGTTGCCCATGCTCATACCCTGTGGCCGGGAGTTCCTGTCACGATCAACGGCACTTTTGTCGGCGTGTACGGCACGAGCTCGAACCCATATGCACAGGGAGCCTATCAATCCCTTCATAGCGTCAGCGATGTCGTGGGAGTCAACTACTACCCGATCGATTCGGGGTTTAGCGTGAAGATCCCGTCGGTCGTTGCCGGGGACATCGCAGGTCTCTTGGCCCTCTATCCGAACAAGCCCTTCTACTTTCAGGAAGTGGGGTACCAGTCCGGCTCCATCTACACGGGCAGCTCTCAGGCGCTGCAAGCCCAATTTGTAACAGCGGTGTTTCAGACCTGGGACGCCCATGCAAGTCAGATTCCCTACCTGGCGTTTCTGCGATTAAACGATGTGTCGCACGCAGCAGCGGTCAGCACGGCCGGGGCATATGGTCTGGGGGGAAATAACGAGTTCATCGAGTATATCGAGACGCTGGGACTGCGCGATTATACGGGTCATGACAAGCTCGGGTTTACCCAGCTCAAGAGCGAGACTCATGCTCGCGGGTGGTAACCAGGAACAAGTTGTTTTCGTTTAGAGTGAATAGCGGACGTTGAAACTCAACGAGCATATAGCCTAACCATAACTTGGTTCCCATCCTCTCGCAGCTGTTCCCGTGACGTGTCATTCAGCGGATTGAACCTTTAACCGTGAGTCGGTTGCAAAACAAATTGGTTTCTCGGAATCAACGCCGCGCGGAGTCAGGCCGCTTTTTTAGTTACCACTCGATAATCGTACCCCAAAGCGACCAGCATATTGAAAAGTACGTCAAAGGTAACCTTCGCAGTGCCGACTCCGGACTCTATCTGGGCGATTCTCGCCTGGCTGATTCCGAGTTTCTTGGCAAGAGTTGCCTGGGACAGCTTCTTTGCCTTTCGGGTTTTCACAATTAATCCGACGAGCCGCTGTTTCTCCCGGATTTCGTTAACATTTGCCCCGAGGGACTCTGCCAGCTCCTCAATTGAAATTTTCTTCCAAGCCATGATTAAATCTCCTTCAGTCTTTTATTGACGATATCCCGTTCCCGCTGGGGAATAGTTCGTGTCTTTTTGCGGAATCCGTGAATCAAGTAAATAGCTTCCTCTTTTTTTATATAATAAATAACCCCTACTTGTCCCGATTTGTCGCGGATTCGAAGTTCGTGCAGTCCGTGACGAATGCTGGAGAGATTCCGGCTAAGCGGCATTTCAAGTCTACGACCGCTCTCAAGAAGAACAATCGCATCAGCAATCTCAAGACGCGTCTCTTCGGGCAAGGCCAGTAGAAACTCTTCAACCGGGCTCCTGCCGCCGGGCGTTTGGTAGTACTTGAGCTGCATTGCGTAATTATAAGTTATAACTAATTATAAGGCAAGGCTTATTTTTAAGTTTTCGTCACAAAACTATATCAACCCGTCATGCGTAGTGGAAAATCAGTTGCGCCGATGAATAGCATTCCCGTCGGTCTGAACGCTTTCCCAGCGAGCTCAAATTATTTCCGTTTACAATCGGCTTCCAACCATGCTATTAATATCTCATCATTGTCCGTACATACAGCCGACCGTCATCTTCGAATGCTCCTATCGGGGATCCAGAATTACACAAGACCGAGGCTTTCCGCCATGCATAAAAAAGAATGGATACTTGCGGCGATAGCCGCTATCGCGATTCTCATTGTTTCTTCTCTCAACCCTATCCCGCAGGATATCGACTACCATCGCTTTGCGGACCAGAGAACATATTTGGGCTTGCCGAATGCCCTGAATGTTCTTTCTAATATCCTCTTCGTTCTCGTGGGAGGAGCGGGAGTGATTTTTTTAGGCCGCTTGCTCATAAGGCATGGAGCTGACGCGCTTCTTGCGGAGTATCTGCTTTTTTTCTTCGGAGTCGCTTGCGTCGGCTTTGGTTCGGCATATTATCATTACAACCCGACGAACGAGACCTTGCTCTGGGACCGGTTGCCGATAGCCGTTGCTTTTATGAGTTTCTTTTCTTCGGTGCTGTCGGAGCGAATAAACCGTAAAGCAGGGACAGCGATGCTTCTGCCGCTCACGGTTTTCGGCATACTGAGCGTTTTATATTGGGCATGGGGAGAGCAGGCGGGTCATGGGGATTTGCGGATGTACGTGGCGGCCCAGTTCGTGCCGATGATATTGATTATCCCGGTGCTGTTTCTTTATCCATCGCCGAGAATGTACCGGATCTCCGTTGCATTACTTCTGTTGCTTTACGTTATTGCCAAGGTATGCGAAGTGCTCGACAGGGAAATTTACACGCTGGTACAGATCATGAGCGGCCATACCCTTAAGCACGTGTTCGCCGCTGTCGGCACCGCGTGTATCTTGAAGATGCTGTACGATCGAAAAGGAGAGTTTTCAATTACAAGGGATGTGGTAATAATACAAATGAAATAACAACCATTACATTCCTACGGAATACCCCTCACCCTACCCTCTCCCCGCTGGGGAGAGGACAAAGGAGGGGCAAATCGTATTAGTGGTAATAGTTCTCAGGTGTTCTCCCGCCTTCGTGTGAAACGCGTCTTCTCGTTCACACCACAATAATATCCAGCTTCTCCGGCCCGTGCACGCCGATGACGAGGTTGAGTTCGATGTCCGCGGTGCGGCTGGGGCCGGTGATCAGCGTAATGTTTGTCGGAGGAGACGCAGCGTATTCTGCAAAGAAATCATCCAGCGTGGCAAAAAGCTTTTCTCGCGGCACAATGGCCACATGGTGCGAGGGGAGCAGGCTTGACTGGACTGCTTTTCCTTTGGCGCTGCTGCAAACGATGCTCCCGGTTTCCGCGATGGCGGCGGTCACTTCCTCCACGGAAGCATCAGCAGAGGTGTAATCCGGCGCGAGTTTGTCGAAGAGTGCGGCAACAACGTTCTCCAGCTCAGTAGTCTGTGGGCAAAAAACGGACACGCCCTTTGCCACTATTTCCGCAACTTTGACTTTGAGCTTATCTTTATCATCAACCCGGTGCGTTCCGGCCGCGACCTTTGCGGCATTTTCGAGAAACAGGGAGACCGTGTCATTGGCGCTCATTTGAACCTCCTTCTGAAGGCCGTCTTTGCAGGGTGAGGAAGCCTTCCAACGATGTCCTTGCCGCCGAACATCCGCATGATCGGCCAGAACATACTCGCGAGCCTCTCTCCAAGGGAAAAGAGGAATGGTGATTTTGCGGCAGTTTGGAAAAGTCTCATCCCGAGACTAATCGTTGAAGGCGATAACCCTTGAGAAACTTTGTTTACGCGTTGTTTGAGGATGAGGTCCACGAGCGGGATCTTTACCGGGCAGACCTCGTTGCATGCTCCGCACAGAGTGCTGGCATCCGCGAGCGGATGAGAATTCTTCAAGCCGGTGAGCAAGGTCGTCAGAACGATGCCCATGGGGCCGGGGTAAGTCCAGCCGTAAGAATGGCCGCCCACGGTCCTGTACACAGGACAGACGTTCATGCAGGCCCCGCACCGTATGCACTTGAGCATCTCCCGGAACTCCCCGGTAATAATATCAGAGCGGCCGTTGTCAAGCAAGACAATGTGCAGTTCCTTTGCTCCGGTTGCGTCGCCCGGCTTTCTCGCCCCGGTAATGATCGAGACATA
>JBGPUS010000220.1:0-4526 GCA_041491325.1 Nitrospirota bacterium
TGCAACGCGACGGCTAATTTAACATCACAAGTTGGCATTGTCAAGAAAAAAGGAGGCGCCTCGGACACCAGTTTTTTTGCGAGAAAAAAGGGACAAAACAGTTTATAATTAATGCAATAAAGCTTTCCGAACTCTTATGGATGAAAAACAGGAAAATAAAGAAGCTCAACCGGCTCAGCCCCAACGGCAGAGGGAAATCCCTCTCGACACCCGGCTCCTGTCCGATGCGGTAATCGAGCTTAATATTTCGCGCAAGAATGTCGGCATCTACCCGCCCGGCCATATCCAAATCACGAAAAGCATCGAACGCGCTTTCGATATTCTCGCAAAACTATTCGAAATCCGGGCCGAGATGACGCTCGGAGTCGCCAAAGACACGCTGCTGGTCGGCCAGGACTACCTTGACCAGAAGAACCCGGTCTATCGCGATTTCGCGCTATCCATGAGCCAGCAGGAGATCGCCGCGGTCACCTTTATCCGCGGTATGGATAAAGACGAACTTGTGCGGTTTCACCGTATCCTGACGACCAAACCGGAAGACATCAGGGCCTCGGGAGGCATCGATAAAGCCGTGGCTTTGGCCGACATCCCGCATATCAGGATCCAGTCTATCGACTACAACAGCTTCCACGGCACGGAAGAACAAGAGATCTTCGGAACGCAAACCAAAACTTCGGGCGAGAAAACCGGAGCGGGCCTGTGGCAGGACTTCGTTTCGCACCTTTCAGCGGGCACCCTGGCCGGACGCGGAGAGCAGGGCGTGTCCATTAAAGACGCGGAGAAGATAGACCCGGCTGAACTCGCGCGGCTTCTGAACGAACGGAAACTCGACCCGGGCGCTGCGCTCCAGAGCTACGACCGGATCATCTCGGACCACGTGCGCGGGCAGGCCGAGAAAACGCAGACCACGAAGGAACAGTCCGACACACTGATAAAAATGAATAAGTTGCTTCAGGACCTGCACCCGGAGCTCCGGAAACAGTTCCTGTCCGTCGCATTTCGACGCATTTCGACACACGCCGCCGCGATGGACGCTGACGATATTTTGGGAGGGGTCCCTGACGACATGGTCCTCGAAATGCTGAGCCAGGCGAGCTCGGAAGGAAGGGAAATCTCGCCGACGCTGACCGGGCTCCTCGGAAAACTGACCAAGGCCCAGGCGCAGAGCGCGGCCGCGCGAGAACCGGGGCGAACGAGCGAGGAACCTCTCACGGGAGGCGTGGAGACGCCGCTCATTCTTCCCGAACACATGGAAAAGCTTTTCAACCGGGAGAAATACGAGGAGTACGTTACCGAGGACTATGAAGCCATGCTGCGGCGGCTTACCGAAGGTCCCGGCACCGGCGCGGAGGTGCTCCCGGTTGAGGAGTATGCGAAAACGCTCGAGGACGCCCACCTTGACTACCAGATAGGCCGGGCCCTTCTCGCGTTCATGGAAGAAGACATCGATGAAGAGGATTATAAGGAATTTGCCCGGAAGCTCATTGCGATCATGCCCGGCTTTCTTGAAACCGGCAATTTCGTCATCCTCTGGAATTTTTTCGAGGCGCTCAAACGGCACACTACGGAGAAACCCGTACAAGGCATCCGCGAGTGCGCGGAAGAATCCCGCAAGGCCTTTGCCGACCCGGAATTCATATCCAGGGCGTTGAACGCCTTCGAACTCTGGATGAGGGACAAGGGAACGGAGGCCGCGGGTTTGCTCCAGGCCCTTGGTCCGGAGACGGTGCCGGGACTCATGGATATTTTCGGAAAAGATGAATTCTCGGGACGGAGCCGGGTTTTGGTCAATCTCCTGTGCCTCTTCGGAGAACCCGCCGTGCGCGAGGCGCAAAAAAGACTGCGCGACCCCCGGGCGTACTATGTTAAGAGCCTTATTAAATTCATACGCCGGGCGGGGACCGTCAAATCGATACCGTATATCAAACCGCTGCTCCAACACCGGGAACCGGACGTGAGGATGGAGGCCTTAAGCACGCTCCTGAAGTTCAAGGAGCCGGGCGCCGTAAAAGCGCTCCATGATGCGATTCTATCGAATGATCCCGATGTGGCCTCTCAGGCCATTGTGCTGGCCGCGCAATACCGCGTACGCGAGGTCACCGGCGACGTCCTCACGAAGATCAAGCGGGCGATCCTGTTCGAGACGGACTATGCCGAGAATGAAGAAATCATCCGGGCTCTGGCCGAGCTCGGCGACCCCCGCGCGGTCCCTGAGCTGGAAAAACTTGCCCGCGCTTCCTGGACGCTGTATCCCCAGAGTCTCATAAGAATGAAAGAGACGCTCTTTGAATCGCTCGAGCGATATCCCCGGGACAGCATACAGGGTCTGCTCAAGGCAGGGGAGCAATTGGGAAGCGACAGAATCAACCGGATATGCAGGAAACTGATGGAAAGGAAATAAGAGGCGTGGTTTTCACGCCGAAGGACGCGCATGGCTGAGCAGAATTTTCATGAAGAACTGTCCCGGGTGATCGCGCAGCTGACCGCGGCGGTGACGAATACGAGCCTTTATTCTCCCACGCACCCGCAGGTGGCCCAGTACATCGACAAAGCGCACGGCCTGCTCCAAAATTTACTCGGGATAAAACCGGAAATTACGATTCTCCTGATCGGCGACGATCTTGTGGCCGACAACAGGCCGCTTGCCGCGGGCAGCGGCTTTGTCGCCAATTTTGTCCGCATCATGAGAAAAAAGTCTTTCGAGCGTCTGACCTTTCTCTCCGTGCTGCAGAAACCGGAGCTGGAACAGTTCATCCGGGACCTCGCTGCCGCGGAAACCGTATCAGTGCGGACGAGCCCGGGCATTAAGCTGGGCAAAGTTGAATTACGAATCAAAAAACTCAACGAGCAACAGGGAGGCGGCGCTCCGGGCGGCAACGGTGAAGCGGGTTCATCGTCCGCGGCTTCCACCGAAATATTGGAGGAGTTGCTTGCGCTCACCAACGCGGAGCTCGACGAGCTTAAAACGGTCTATTTATCGGCAAAAAAGCACCGGCAGATAGACGTGCGCGGCATCGACGACATGGTCAAGGGTTTTGTGAAGGGCTTTCGGCAGGAAATAAACCCGCTGAGCCTCCTTGCCACGCTCAAGACCACGAACGAATACACGTTCACCCACGTAACGAACGTCTGCATCCTGACCATGAGCCAGGCCGAAAACCTCGGATTCACCGGCGACCACCTGCACGCCGTAGGCGTTGCGGCCCTTCTTCACGATATCGGAAAAATCTTCGTTCCCGACGAGATCTTGAGCAAGCAAGGCATACTCACGCCGGAAGAACGAAAAGTCATCGAGACCCACCCGGTAAAAGGGGGCCGGTATCTCATGGGAGTCAACGGCATCCCGAAACTGGCGGTCCTGGCGGCGCTGGAACACCATCAGAAGTTCGACGGGACCGGATATCCGTCGATCAAGGGCGGCTGGACCCCGAATGTCACGAGTCAGATGATCACCGTGGCGGATGTTTTTGACGCCATGAGAAGCAGGAGATCGTACCAGGAGCCGATTCCCCAGGAAAAGATCGAGGCAGTGCTCGTGAAAGGCAGCGGTTCGACGTTCAACCCCATGCTCGTCGAGCGTTTCTTGAAGATGGTAAAACGAGGGTAAGCCTCATGTCATGAATCCCTCCTAACCTCCCTTTTCCAAAGGGAGGGACACCCCTCTTTGATAAAGAGGGGCTGGGGAGATTTATCATTTAGCCGTTCTTGGCAACTTTGACGTTTTTGGGAAAAATATCTTTTCCGTTTTGCGTAAAATCTCACCACGCATAAACCAATTCCGCTCCGATCTGATCATTCTTTGCATATTTTCCGAAGAGAGACTGCGAAGGGCCTGCAAACGAAACAGCGGTCACCCCGGCTTTCCAGAAATCCGTGAACACATACCAGACGTTCGCCCGGGTCATGGTGTCCCCATGCTCGGGGTTGTAGGCCACGCTCGCGTTCGTTTCCACTTTTTGGTTCAGCCAGGAGACCTTGAGGTTTGCCCAGAGAAGCGTCTCTATTTTCCTTTCATAAAGCAGGTCCACATCGCCGAAAATGAGCGTCTGCTGGACCTGGATGGTCAGCAGCCCGTCCTCGAAAAGCCGGTAGTCCGCGGCGATGCCGTAATCCAGCGTATCGCGTTTCAGCTCGATGGGATTCAGCGGATGGATGCCCGGGGCGGGGACCGCGGGATAGCCCCACAATTCGCGCCGAATATTGAGATACCGGTTAAACGCATACGCCGCCTCGGCCCTTAAGCTCAAGGCGCCCATGGCTGTGGCCGCATCTACTCCGATTACGTCGATCTTGTGAAAGTCCGGAACATACCCGGGGTTAATCTCGATTGCCGAGCCCTTCGGAATGATCGAGAGCGCCGTGGCTTTAAAGACCGGCCGGGTGTCGTATCCGTGAAACAAATCGACCGCCCATTCCGTGCTTCCCGTGTGTTTCATCCGCGCGCCGAGGCTTCCATTCTCAAGTGTTCTTTCCGGCAGCTCGGGTTCTTGCGGAGTGAGCTTCGCATTCGGCGCGGTTTGCGCGAA
>JBGPUS010000221.1:0-4503 GCA_041491325.1 Nitrospirota bacterium
TCTTCGTGTTCTCCGTGCCTCCGTGTGAAAATTGACTTTTTACGAGTTCATCAAGATTTCAAGATGTACCGTGTCCATCCGTGTGTCCCGTACGCGGGACCCGTGGTTATAATTCCCGGAGACCTGTTATGAATATTCGCGCAAAAAAATCCCTGGGTCAGAATTTTCTGAAGGACCCGCATTATCTCAACCGGATCGCCGACGCCGCGCAGGTCGGTCCTGAAGATAACGTGCTCGAAATCGGGCCGGGGCTCGGCCACTTGACCCGTGTTCTCCTGGAGCGGGCGAGAAACGTTTTGGCCATCGAAGTGGACGACCGGCTTATCCCTATCCTGCAAAAAGAATTCAGCTCAACGAAAAACCTCGAGCTCCTGCATGCCGACGCGCTCGAATACGACTATGGGTCGCTCACGGGCCGTTGGAAGGTGGCGGCAAACCTCCCATACTACATATCAACCCCCATTATCCAGAGGCTGATCGCCCACCGGTCCAAATTCATCAGCCTTACGCTTATGCTCCAGAAAGAGGTGGCGGAACGTCTTGCTGCCCCGCCCGGCGGGAAGGAATACGGCTTTCTCTCGGTGCTCGTGCAGTACCACGCCGTTCCGAGGATCGAATTTAAAGTTCCGGCCGGGGCCTTCACGCCGCAGCCCGAAGTGGACTCCGTGGTGCTGACGCTTCTGATGCGCGACCAGCCGGCGGTTGTCGTCAGGGACGAGGACTTCTTCATCCGCGTGATCAAGGCCGCGTTCTCGCTTCGCAGAAAGACGCTCAGGAACGCCTTAAAGCAGCTGGAGATTGCACGGGTAAAGATGGACAGGGTTGTGACTGACACAGGCATCGACCTCGGCCGAAGGGCCGAGACGCTCACCGTGGAAGAGTTCGGCAAGCTGGCTGATTATTTGCGAGAATGACCGGGAGACAAACAAATAATTGCCACGAAGACCCCAAGACACTAAGAAAGCCTTGAAATCGGCGCTCAAATCCGTGGTTTACCGCTGTTTTTGACCCGTTTTTGCCCTTGACACACAATACCGTTTTGTATATAGTGTCAAGTCTGTAATTGCCTGGGGGATCGTCCAGTGGTAGGACGACAGGCTCTGAACCTGTTTACGGGGGTTCGAATCCTCCTCCCCCAACCAAAAACTTCAGCTATCAGCTCGTAGCTCTTAGCAAAAGCTTGCGGCCATTAACTATCAGCCACGAGCCTCATTTCACGGTCCCATCGTCTAGCGGCCTAGGACGCTGGCCTCTCACGCCGGAGACACGGGTTCGATTCCCGTTGGGACCACCATTTCAACGTCCACAAATCCAATGCAGTCACAAGCCCCTTATACAAGGGGCTTTTTCTTTGTCTGAATCCCGTTTCTGACACATTCCTCATGCGCGTATCTACGCTGATCGTAAACCCCTGTCCCGTTCATTTCCCCGTGAAAAGAAGCCTTACTATTCTCCCTAAAAGCGTTATCCCCAGGATAATGCCGATAGCAATTGCCAGAATGATAGCCAACAGAAGCGTCAATTTGAAAACAAGGAAAAAGAGAGGAAACAAAATGACGCAGAGGATGATCGTCAAACAGCCCGTAGCAAAATCTTTTGTTTCAATCATAGGTAGTCTCCCCTGTGGTTTTTCAGATGGAACTTGTTACGAATTATAACAGAAGAAGGCCGATGACGGAAGGAGTGGGCAGGCATGACTCGCATACGCCCCAGTCCTCTTCCCAACTCCGCTTAAACGCTTCCCGGATATCTACGCTTCTTTGCATTCACGCATATTCGCATACACGCTTCTGCGCATCTACCCTGGCCCCCGGACCCTGCCGTCTTTTACGCATTGACAAATCAGAGCTGATAAGGCATAATAGTTCTGACTAGACAGACCAGAAAGGAGTCACGATGAGGATCTGGCAGCTTCAGGATGCAAAAGCCCGTTTAAGCGAAGTGGTCAAGAAGGCGGAAAAGGAAGGGCCACAGGGTATCACCGTTCATGGTCATTCGGCCGCAGTGGTGATCTCGTCGAAGGAATATAAGAGGCTCAAGCAACCCCAGGCGAGCTTTGTTTCCTTCATGCGGCAATCGCCGCTCTACGGCGTGGAGCTTGATCTCAAGCGTGAACAAACCCTGACTCGCGAGACCGATGTCGCATGAGCTATCTGCTGGATACCAACATAATTTCGGAAACCATCCGAAGAACGCCGAACAAGGCAGTCCTTTCCTGGCTCGACCGAATTCCGGGCGAGGCCCTCTACGTAAGCGTTCTGACGCTGGGCGAGATTCGAAAGGGCATGGAGGCGGTTCCGGACAAGAAGCGGCGGGAGAAATTACGGCTTTGGCTGGAGCATGACCTGCCGGCATGGTTCGAGGGGAGGGTGCTGCCAATCGATCTTGCCGTTGCCGACCGATGGGGCCGCCTGCTCGCGGAGGTGCAGCGATCTGTTCCCACGATCGACAGCCTTCTTGCTGCCACGGCACTTCACTACGAGCTTAGGATGGTCACCCGTAATGCCGGGGATTTTGTTTATCCTGGACTTGAGGTAGTTGACCCATTTCAGCATGCCCGTTAGATTGTATCCTTGCCGCCTGCCCCTGTCTTTCTGCTCAGTCCTCATCCCTCATCCTCCAGTCCACCCAACTCCGCTTAAACGCTTCCCCGCATACACGCATATTCGCATCCCCGCATCTACCCTGGCCCCTGGACCCCGGACTCTGTCGTTTTCCGCTTCATATTCCCCCTATTTTGTGATACCTTAAACTGATCACGATCGAGTTCAGGTGAGCAGCGGTCCGCATATACGCGTCTCCGCATTAACGCATTCACGCAAGACCTGAGGCTATTCTCGAATAGATGATCGACGCTGTGGCCAAGCGGTAGCAGAACGTGGAAAAAAAGAAAATGTGGCTATTGGACCGGTAGGATTAGGCTGGTATGACCTGTCTCCAAAATCCTGAAATAATATGTTGCCCTATTTTAGTTTTCGTGTAAAATCTAAAATAACAGCCGTGGTTATTTTAGTGTAAAGTGAGGGCGCTATTATGAAAACCTTCCAATCCGGCCGATTCATACAGCAAGGACATTACAAAAGCTTTCAGCCCAGCCCGATCAACCGCGCCTGGGTGCTGGATAATATGGAGTTGATTCAGCTCCTTGGTCAGGCGGACCGGGAGTTGGGCCGTCTCGATATGTATTCCGAGTACATCCCGAACCTCGATCTGTTCATCAGTATGCACGTTCTGAAAGAGGCCACTCAATCCAGCAAGATTGAAGGCACGCAAACGAACATGGAAGAGGCGCTTCTGGAAAAAGAGGATGTTGCCCCCGACAAAAGGGACGACTGGGAAGAAGTGCAAAACTACGTGAAGGCCATGGATGAAGCGATTGCAAAGCTGAAGACGTTGCCCTTTTCCTCGCGATTGGTGCGGGAAGCCCACAAGACCCTGCTGCGAGGCGTACGCGGCAAGCACAAGCAGCCGGGTGAATTCAGGCAGGGCCAAAACTGGATCGGCGGGGCGACGATCAGCGATGCTATTTTCGTGCCGCCTGTGCATACTTCCATCAAGGAGTTAATGGCTGATATTGAAAAGTTTGTACACGACGACACGAAGTATTTCCCGGAGCTGTTGAAAATTGCCCTGGTGCATTACCAGTTTGAGACCATCCACCCGTTCCTTGACGGCAATGGCCGTGTAGGGCGTTTGCTGATTACGCTGTATCTTGTCAGCAAGGGAATCTTAAAGCAGCCCGTGCTGTACCTGTCGGATTTCTTCGAGCGCAATCGTACGCATTATTACGATAACCTGATGCGGGTAAGGGAAAAGAACGACCTGCTGCAATGGTTCAAGTTTTTTCTCATAGGGATCATTGAAACCGCGAAAAGCAGCATCGCGACGTTTGACAACATTCTCAAGCTGCAAAAGCAGGTGAAAACCCAGATACGGACCCTCGGCAGTAGAACGGCAAATGCGCAGAAGGTTGTCCATTACCTGTATCAACGGCCGATGATCGATGCCGCCAAGGTTGGAGAGGTGGCGGGCATATCTGCGGCATCTGCTTATAAACTGATTGTCGATCTGGAACAGTTCGGGATATTGAAGGAAATCACCGGCGGCAAGAGAGGGAAGCAATACGTGTTTTCGGCCTACTTGCAATTGTTCAAATAACAGCGGGTAAATCACGATATGCAACCATTCGTCACCGGAGGCCCCAATGGCCTATAACGCGAAACTGGAGGAGATGATCGACGCTGCGGCCAAGCGCTGGCAGAACGTGGAAAAGAAGAAGCTGTTCGGCGGCGTTTGCTGGCTGCTTAAAGGGAACATGGCGTTCGGCATACACAAGGACTCTCTCCTCGTTCGCCTGGACAAGGAGCAGGGGGAGCAAAGCCTCAAGGACAGGAATGTACAGCCCTTCGATATCACCGGCAAACCCATGGCCGGGTGGATCATGGTGGCGGAAGCGGGATGGAAGAGTACGGCTGGTTTGGCGAAGTGGATGGAGATAGGGAA
>JBGPUS010000222.1:0-4501 GCA_041491325.1 Nitrospirota bacterium
GTCGGGCGGATAGAATACGACGAAAAAAAGCTCGCAACGATTAATCTGAAATTCGAGGGATGGATTGAAAAGCTGCATGTTGATTACGTCGGCAAACAGGTAAAAAAAGGGGACCCGCTCGCCGAGGTGTACAGCCCCGAACTCTTTGCTACCCAGCAGGAGTTCATCAACCTCATCAAATGGAAAGCCCAGAGCAGCGAAGTAAAAGACGAGACCATCAATAAAATGCTTACGCGGGACGCGGAAGCCATCGTGGAAGCGGCCACGCAACGGTTGCGGCTTTGGGACATATCCGACGAGCAGATCAAGGCCATAGCAGAGAGCGGGAAACCCATACGGACGTTGACCCTTTACAGCCCCGTAAACGGAACGGTCCTTCAAAAAGCGGCGTTGCAGGGAATGCGGGTCATGCCGGGGGAGAAGCTCTTTGATATCGCCGACTTGTCCACGGTCTGGATCATATCCGATATCTACGAGTACGAGCTCCCCATGATCCATGCAGGGGACACGGCAAAGATAACCATGAGTTATTTCCCCGGAAAAGAGTTCACGGCCGTTATCGACTATATATACCCGGTTCTCGCGGGTGAAACACGGACCGCCAAGATTCGGTTTTCCATTGCGAATCCCGGCGGGAAGCTCAAGCCGCAGATGTTCACGAATGTGGAGCTGAAGATCGACATGGGCAAGAGGCTGGTTGTTCCTGAAGACGCGGTCATCGACACCGGCGCGAGGCAGCTTGTGTATGTGGACAAGGGCGAAGGGTATTTTGAACCCCGTGACGTGGTGACAGGTCTCAGGTCCGACGGGTTCGTTGAGATTCTGAAAGGGTTGAAGACGAAGGAACGGGTTGCCTCGGCAGCCACCTTCCTGATCGATTCCGAAGCTCGCTTAAAAGGAATTGTGAAATGAGGGCAAAACTCAAATTGCAAATAACAAATCCCAAATAATATCCAAATTCAAAATTTCAAAAAACTTAAACGTTTGGAATTTTGGGTTTGGTATTTTGAGTTTATTTGAGATTTGGCGCTTGTAATTTGGATTTGCATTAAACTATGATTGCCAAAATTATCGAATACAGCGCCAGAAACAAGTTCATTGTCTTTCTCGGGGTGATCTTCCTCTGCATCTGGGGCTATTTGTCATTGCGGAACACGCCGCTTGACGCCATACCGGACCTTTCGGATACGCAGGTCATCATCTATACGGAATGGCCGGGCAGAAGCCCGAACCTCGTGGAAGACCAGGTGACCTATCCGATTACCGCGACTCTCCTCGCCGCGCCGAAGGTCCAGGTGGTGCGTGGCTTTTCCTACCTCGGCAGTTCCTTTATCTACGTCATCTTTGAAGAAGGGACCGACATTTATTGGGCGCGAAGCAGGGTGCTGGAATATCTGCAGGCGGTAAAGGGGAAAATCCCGGCTGACGTAAACCCCGTGCTCGGTCCTGATGCCACGAGCGTGGGCTGGGGCTTCGAGTACGCTATAACCGATGAAACAGGACAGAATGATCTCTCTCAGCTCCGTACGGTCCAGGACTACACCGTCAAGTTAGCGCTCGAAAGCGTGCCCGGCGTTTCGCAGGTGGCGAGCATCGGCGGGTTCGTCAAGCAATACCAGATCACCGTGGACCCGAACCGTCTTGCCGCGTACAACATTCCCATTACGAAGGTGATGGACGCGGTCAGGAAAAGCAACAGTGACGTGGAAGGAAGGGTCCTGGAGTTCTCCGGCATTGAATACATGATCCGGGGACGGGGCTACATCCGCTCAATCAAGGACATTGAGAGCATCGCTATTTCTACCAACGCCGGAGGCACCCCTGTGTTTCTCAAAGATGTCGCGCGCGTGCGGCTGGGGCCTGAGATCCGCAGGGGACTTGCTGAACTCGACGGCAAGGGTGAAACGGCAGGCGGCATTGTGGTGGTCCGGTTCGGTGAGAACGTTCTGAACGTCATCGACCGGGTAAAGGAAAAGATAAAAACCAGCATCGAGCCCAGCCTCCCGAAAGGCATGAAGATTGTCGTCACGTACGACCGGTCCGAGCTCATTCATCGATCCATCGACACGCTGAAGGAAGAAATCATCAAGCTTACGATCGCGGTGAGCATTGTCTGTATCGTGTTTTTGTTCCATATCCCCAGCGCTCTGGTGGTCATCCTGACACTTCCGGTCGCCATCATCATCTCGTTCATTCTGATGCATTCTCTGAACGTCACATCGAATATCATGAGCCTCTCCGGCATCGCCATTGCCGTCGGCGCCATGGTGGACGCATCCATCATCATGGTGGAGAATGCGCACAAAAAACTGGAAGAGTGGGAGCACGCGGGCAGACCGGGAAACAGAATAGACGTCATTATCCATGCCGCGCAAGAGGTGGGGCCTTCGCTCTTCTTTTCTCTGTTGGTGATTACGGTCGGTTTTCTTCCGGTCTTTACGCTTGAGGCCCAGGCAGGCCGGCTCTTTAAACCTCTGGCATATACTAAAACGTTCGCCATGTTGTTTTCATCCTTCCTGGCAATAACACTGACGCCGGTCTTAATGACGCTGTTCATCCGCGGGAAGATACGGCCGGAAGAATCGAATCCGGTGAGCCTTTTTCTCCGCATGCTATATGAACCAATCGCGGAAATCGCTTTGCGCTTCAAGAAGACGGTCATTGCCCTTGCCCTCATTATAATGGCCGTAACCGCGTATCCCTTCCTGAAACTCGGCACGGAATTCATGCCGCCCCTGTACGAAGGCACTCTGTTTTACATGCCGGTCACCGCGCCGCCGCCATCCATATCAGTTGTTTCCGATCTGCTCCAGATGCAGGACAAGTTATTAATGAAAATTCCCGAGGTGGCGCAGGTCTTCGGCAAGGCAGGACGGGCCGAGACCGCGACAGACCCCGCGCCCCTCGAAATGTTCGAGACGGTGATAAATCTGAAGCCCGAATCCCAATGGCGCAAGGGCATGGACGTCGAAAAACTCAAGAACGAAATGAATGACGCGCTTTCTATTCCCGGGGTCGCCAATTCCTTCACTATGCCGATCAAGGCGCGCATGGACATGCTTGCCACGGGCATACGGACGCCTGTCGGCATTAAGGTGCTGGGGCCGAACATCGACGAGATCGAAAAAATAGGCCTCGCAGTTGAGGACGCTGTAAAAAATATCAAGGGCACGAGAAGCGCGTATGCCGAGCGGGTGACCACAGGCTATTTTTTGGACATCACCGTTCAGCGCGAGGAAGCAGCGCGATACGGTCTGGCCGTGGATGATGTGCAGCAGGTCATACAGTCCGCGGTGGGCGGCATGAATCTCACCACCACGATCGAAGGGCGGGAACGATACCCCGTAAACGTCAGGTATGCCCCGGAGCTGAGAGACTCGATCGACAAATTGAGGCGGGTGCTCGTGCCGGTGACGGCGGGTGGGTCCGGGCCATCGTCGTCTATGCAAGGCGCCTCCACCGGCAATCAGCAGTCCTTTCAGGTGCCCCTGGGCCAGGTCGCGGACATAAAGATCGTCAAAGGTCCAACCGGGATCAAGAGCGAAGAGGGGCTGCTCACTGCATACGTGTATGTGGATTTCTCCGGGCGCGATGTGGGCGGCTACGTGGAAGAAGCCAAGGCAAAAGTGGCCGCTACAGTGAAGCTCCCCCCGGGATACCGGTTGCAGTGGAGCGGCGAGTATGAATATATTGTGAAGACCCATGAGCGCTTGAAACTGGTCATTCCCTTGACCCTCCTCGTGATATTCGTCCTTCTCTATTTCAATACCAAGTCTGTGACCAAGACGGCCATCGTGCTTCTTGCCGTGCCGTTTTCGCTCGTGGGGTCTTTCTGGTTTCTGTATCTGCTTAACTACAACATGAGCATTGCCGTCTGGGTCGGCATCATTGCCCTCGCGGGCCTGGATGCGGAAACCGGTGTGGTGATGCTTCTTTATCTTGAACTTGCGTACGATCACTGGAAGCACGAAGGAAGACTTAGAACGACGGCTGATCTCAAAGAGGCGGTGATGGAGGGCGCGGTAAAGCGCATTCGGCCGAAAATCATGACCGTCAGCGTCATTCTCGCGGGCTTGATTCCCATCTTGTTCAGCACAGGCGCAGGTTCCGATATTATGAAGCGCATTGCCGCGCCCATGATCGGCGGCGTAGTCACCTCGACTATTCTGGAGTTGATTATCTATCCGGCGATCTATATGATCTGGAAGGAGCGGGAAATGAAGAAAGGCCGGGGGGGCGAAACCATATCAAGGTAAGCTATTTCGCCCTTCGGTTGGGTTCACATGCCGTTTACAAAATAAAACAGGCGCAGGGTTAATTCCCTGCGCCTCAGTCGTATATTATTCCTTAAAGTAAAGCGGTTACTCCACCTTGAATGCCGCGGACTTGATGACTGCGCCCGACTCATCCAAGAGGTCCACTTTCCAGTCGCCCTTCATGCCTCCGAGCGCCTTGTTGGCCCAGGTCCTCCACCGCCAGGATCTCTTAACATCCTGGGTCA
>JBGPUS010000223.1:0-4499 GCA_041491325.1 Nitrospirota bacterium
CCGAGCTTGAAGGTCAGATATTGCGTTGTTTCCATGGTTTCCGCTATGCTCATAGAGCCTCCTTGTAGTCCCAAGGGTGTTCCTTGCCCCTTGCCCAGTCTTTTCAGAAGCTCTCGAACTCACGGTCCCGTGCATCGCCGTCTCCCTTGGCATGTCCATTGCCGATGCTCAAAGCGATCATGGCGTGATTGGCTGCTAAGGCGCGTGGAGGTTTGATGTCGGTATAAGCGGGGCGCGTGCTCTGAATCTTATTCCTATCTTCCGCGGGTTTGCTCCGGGCCGGTCTCTGCGTAAGGAGTCTATCCTCTTCAATCTTAAAAAACGAGATCGAGCTCTGGAGCTGTCCGGCCTGTGCCGACAGCTCCTGGGCAGTCGAGGACATCTCCTCGGCCATGCCTGCATTCTGCTGGATCACCTGATTGAGCTGCTGAATCGCGCTGTTGATCTGGTCCGCTCCCGAGGTCTGCTCCTTGCTTGCCGCGCTGATCTCCTGCACCAGCTCAGAGGTCTTCAGAATGTCCGGCACCAGTTTGGCGAGCATATGTCCCGCGCGTTCCGCAACGTCGACGCTCGATCCCGACAGTTTGCCGATCTCGCCTGCAGCCGTCTGGCTCCGCTCCGCAAGCTTCCGGACCTCGGACGCCACTACGGCAAAGCCTTTGCCGTGTTCACCGGCCCGGGCAGCTTCGATTGCGGCATTGAGCGCCAGAAGGTTCGTCTGGCGCGCGATCTCTTCTATGATGGATATCTTCGCTGCGATCTCCTTCATGGCGGAGACTGCCCCGGTCACGGCCTTGCCGCTTTCGGTTGCATCAACGGCGGACTTCTGCGCGATCGTTTCGGTCTGCTGGGCGTTGTCAGAATTCTGCTTGATCGTGGCATTCATCTCCTCAACCGACGACGACGCTTCCTCGGCTGAGGCCGCCTGCTCCGACGTGCCCTGGGACATCTGCTCGGCCCCGGCGGAGAGCTGCAAGCTGCCCGAAGCCAGGTTGTCCGCGGCGATCTTCACGTCCGCAACAACCCCAGTCAGCTTTTCCACCATGACTTTTATGGCGGCGTATATGCCGGTCTCCGTCTTTCCGGTTGTTCCAAATCGTACGGTCAGGTCCCCGGCAGCGACCTTGCGGGCCATTTCAGCGATCTCTACCGGTTCCCCACCCACTACGGTGGTAATGTTCCGGGTTATCGCCAGGGTGATTACTATGCTCAGAAAAATGGCGATCAAGGCAAGGGCAACCATTATCGTGGTCGTATGCGACGTTCGCTGTTTTGCGGCCTCTTCCTGGGAATCCATGCGCTTGTTGCTCTCAGCGGCAAGCTCTTTGGCGGTATTCTCAAACTTATGGATCTGGTCTTTGTACTCGCTAATGGCGGCATTTGCCTGCTGGGGAGTCGTGATGGCACCAGCCTGGACCATACCGAGGACCTTCTTGAACCCCGCGTCATACGACGCGAACTCGTTTCTCATGGTTTTTACTTCTTCTTTTTCCCGGTCAAGGTACACGACCTTGTCGAGGTCATTGAGCCGCGCTGTCAGGAGCTCGCGCTGCTCCTGCCACTTTTTGAGGTAATCCTCTTCCTTGCCCTTGTCTCCGATGTTCAGATACAGGTCTTTTTCAAAGCGCCGGAGCCCGAGCACGTTGGCGCGTGCGCCTGAAGCCTGCTCCGAGATAGTCGCATCTCCCTGGAGCATCGTGATGGTGCCGTTTGAAATTGTGGTCGCACCCCAATAGCCCGCAAGAGCGGTTCCTATCAACATAAGGACAAGTGTGCCGAACCCCGATGCCAGCCGTACCCCGATCTTCATGTTCTTTAACATATCTTTGCTCCCTTCTATTCGAAATCTATCAAATAGCGAATTGCAACCGACATGCCAGATACAAATGTTCGATAATCAAAGGAATTATCGGGGGTTCTTACCCCAAAGAACCGTGGCCGCCTCATTTTGAATGGTCTATTTTGTCCAGGAAGGTCTTTTTGATGAGCTTATAGTTGCACGAAGAAAAAAAATAAGGCCGCCCAAGTCCATAGAATGACTTACGCGGCCTTATTACACAACGATTAACGAACGTTCTTATACTATTTTGCCGGGATTTAAAATGTTCTTGGGATCGAAGACGGCCTTGATGCCTCTCATCAATGACATTTGTTCTTCGCCCGCCTGTCGGTGCAGATACTCCCTCTTGACATACCCGATACCGTGCTCGCCCGACACCAGTCCGTTCAGTTCCGTTGCCTTGTTATACAAGCAGTCAAAGACCTCTTTCAATTTTGCACGCCATTCTTCTTCCGTCAATTGGTCTTTCAACACATAGGCATGGAGGTTCCCGTCTCCGGCGTGTCCGAAGGATTTAATGCGCACCTTGAACTTGTCCCGCACGGCATGAGTGTATTGGATGAATTCAGCGACCTTGTTTCTCGGCACGCACACATCGCACTCGTCCATTTCTGTTGTTGACGCCTTGATCGCTTCGAGGAAAGCGCCCCGGGCGGCCCAAATAGCTTCTTTGCGCTCCTCCGTATCGATAACCAGGACGTCAAGGGCGCCGTTGTCCAGGCAGATCTGCGCCACGGCTTCATAGTCTTCTTCTATGTTTTTCATGGTGCTGCCGTCGAAGGTCAGCAGCAGATAGGAGTCGGCGGAGTTGTCCGGAAATTTCTTGCCGAGGAACTTCTCGGCATCCAGGATCACTTCCCGTTCCATATATTCGATGGACGTGGGAAGCGCTTTCGCCTTGACGATCATGGGAACGACCCGGATCGCCGCTTGCAGACTCTCGAAAGGGATCAGCAGGCTGACGACTTTTTTCGGCAGCGGTATCAGCTTGAGCACGGCCTTGGTCACGACCGCGAGCGTGCCTTCCGAGCCCACAATCAGGTTTTTCAGGCTGTACCCTGAGCTGTTTTTGACCGCCTTTTTTTCGCCGACTTCCATCACGGTCCCGTTCGGCAAAACGATTTCCAGTCCGCGGACATAGTCCCGGGTCACGCCGTATTTGACCGCGCGCATTCCCCCGGCGTTGGTATTGATGTTTCCTGCAATGGCCGCTGACTTTTCACCCGGATCGGGAGGATACAGCAGCTCGTGCGGGGTGACGAATTCCGCTATTTCCTTCAGCGATACCCCGGGCTCTACCGTCAGCGTCAGGTTTTCCTCGTCAAGCTCCAGGATCTTCTTCATCCGGGACATGTTCAGCATGATACCGCCGTACAGGGCCACGGACGCGCCCACGAGCCCCGTGCCCGAGCCCCGGACCACCACGGGTATCATATGGTCATGCGCGTATTTCATTATTTTGGAGACTTCCTCGGTCGTCAACGCCTCGACCATGACCTCGGGCATGCCGTGAACACCCCCCATTTCGTCGTGGCTGAAGTCCTTGCTGATGGCGTCGCCGGTATACAGCCTGTCGTTGCTGATGAAGGAACGCAAAAATTCTATGTCGTTGTTATCTAACTTTTTATAAGTATTCACCCTGAAGCTCCCTTTTTTCTTAAGAATCAGTGTCCGCTAAAAGCAGCACGTTGGCAAAATTATCTCATAGATGGGTAATTTTGTTTATCGGTTTTTGTCCTATACGGCCAAAAAACATCAGGCAGGGCATGATTATAATGACTGGCAAGGTTATGGCAACTTACGCGTCTCGGAGAGATAAAGCTTCAGCCTTTTGGGGCGTGACATCTTCGGTGATTAGTCGGCTTTATCCTGCAATCCTGTCCAAAAAAATATGTCCCCAGCGCTGCTACCAACTCCCGGAAGAGCCGCCCCCGCCCGAGGACCCGCCTCCTCCTGAAAAACTGGAACCGCCGGAACTGCCCGAACTCCAGGAACCTGAGCCGCCGGATGAGATCATGAAACCTCCGATAGAAGCATGCCCCTTGGCGCGAAGATCGTTCTTAGCCTTGGCGTACCATGCGGTATTTCTGAGCAGGAGCTTGGCGATGGGAAAAACTATCACATAGGTTGCGAGCAAGTAAAGCGCGCCGGTGGTGCCCACAACCATGATCGGGAACATGGCCCAAAAAGGGATGAGGAAAAAATAGAGAAACCACCCAGCTCCGGGCGTCATGACGCCGATCACGGTGAACAGCCCGATAATACCGAAGATGAACGCGCCGATAAGTATTCGCTCCGAAAGCGGCATGTCCGGCGTTTCGATGTGGAAGCCGGATGAGGTCTGCGCCATGGGCTCGATGTCGGGAGCTTTGCCTCCCTCCAATACGGTGATTATTGCTTTCACACCAGCCTCGATACCGGCGTTATAGTCTCCTGATTTGAATTTCGGGGTCATCACATTGCGGATGATACTGCCTGCCGCGGAATCAGGCAGCGTGCCTTCGAGACCATAGCCCACTTCGATGCGCATGCGACGGTCCTTCGGAACAACGATGAGCAGAACTCCGTTGTCCTTGCCTTTTTTGCCCAGCTTCCAGGCCTTAAAGACTTCATCTGCATAGTTCTCGATGCTCTCGCCTGCGAGCGTAGGGACCGTAAG
>JBGPUS010000224.1:0-4495 GCA_041491325.1 Nitrospirota bacterium
ATCGACAATGAAACCATAGCCGCCGTGGATCTGGATCGCCTCCTTCGTGACAAAGGTGGCTGCCTCCGAGGCGAGCATCTTACACATAGCCGATTCGATGGTGTAGCTCTTTTTGCCGTCCTTGAGCCAAGCGGCCTTGTAGGTCATCAACCTGCTCGTTTCGATCCGGCTGTACATATCGGCCAATTTGAACTGGATCGCCTGCAGGTCGCAGAGGGGATGACCAAACTGCTTCCGCTCCTTAGAGTAAGCCAGCGATCGATCGAAGGCTCCCTCGGCGATTCCGAGGGCCTGGGACGCGATGCCGATCCGCCCGCCGTTCAGGGTCTCCATCGCGATCTTGAACCCCTGCCCTTCTTCGCCCAGAAGGTTCGCGGCGGGCACGCGCAGATTGTCGAGTGCAAACGCGGTCGTGTAGGTGCCGCGAATGCCGAGTTTTTTCTCGTTCCTCAGAATTACCACGCCCGGAGACCGGAGCTCGACGATAAAGGCCGTCATCCCGTTGTGCTTGAGGCCCTTATTGCCGGTGGCGAAGAGAATGCCGGTCCCGCAATACCCGCCGTTGGTAACGAATATTTTGGAGCCATTGACGAGAAAAGCATCCCCGTCCCGCACATAGGATGTAGCGATAGCTCCCGCGTCGCTTCCCGCTTCCGGCTCGGTAAGAAGAAAACAGCCGATGTTTCTGCCCGCGGCCATGTCCGGAAGATATTTTTGCTTCTGTTCCACCGTGCCGAAGCGCAGTATCGGGTCGCACGCCAGCGAAGTGTGCGCCGAGATCAGCACCCCGCTCGATCCGCACGCCTTCGAGACCTCCTCCACGACAATGACATAGGAGAGCACATCGAGACCGGCGCCGCCGTACTCCTCGGGAATGTAACTGCCGAGCAGACCCAGCTCCGACATCTTCTTCACGAGGCTGTCGGGGATCATGTGCTCTTCGTCGATCCGCATGGCAAGCGGCTTGATTTCCTTCTCGACAAAATCACGAACTGAATCTCTTAAAACTTTATGGTCCTGGCTCAATTCAAAATCCATATCAGCCGCTCCCGACGCGATTTCCGTCTACTTACTCGGTTGAACGATAGGGTATGTTGCTTTTTCTTTGCGCAGGGAGTCAAACCCGCTCGAAGATCGTTGCCACCGCTTCTCCGCCGCCGATGCACAGGGTCGCCAGGCCATAGCGCGCCTTGCGCTTGTGCAATTCCCGGATCACCGTGGCCGTCAGCCTGCCGCCGCTGGCGCCGATGGGATGGCCGATGGCGCAGGCCCCGCCGTTCACGTTGATTTTGTCGGGAGAAAGGTTGAGCGCCTTGACCGCGATAAGAGGAACCGCGGCGAACGCCTCGTTGATCTCAAATAAATCTATGTCCGAAGGCTTGAGCCCGGCTCGGGCGCAGACCTTCTCGATGGCGCCGACCGGGGCCTCGGGGAAGTGGTCGGGGTGCCCGCTCTCCTGGGCTGTCGCCACGATCCGCGCCTTCGGGACAAGCTTGTATTTTTTCAGGCCCGCCTCATCGGTCATCAGTGCAAGGGCCGCCCCGTCGCTGATGGAAGAAGCGTTGCCCGCGGTAACGGTTCCGTCTTCTTTGAACGCGGGCCGAAGCTGAGGGAGCCTCGCCAGGTCCCCTTTGAAGGGCTCTTCATCATCAGTTACGGTAACATCGCCCCGCTTGCTAGGCTTGACCACAGGGATGATCTCGTCGCGGAACACGCCGTCCTTGACGGCCCTTTGCGCCGACTGGTAGGAGCGAAAGGCAAAGGCGTCCTGAGCTTCGCGGGGGATGTTGTTTCGGGCGGCGCAATCATCGCATATCTCGCCCATGTGCCGGGCAGTGTTCGGATCCTGAAGACCGTCGTAGATCATCAGGTCGATCAACTCACCGTGTCCCATCCGATATCCATAGCGCCCCTTCATCAACACGTAGGGAGCGAGCGACATGTTCTCCATTCCGCCGGCGATCACCATTTCCGCATGGCCGAGACTGAGCGCGTCCGCGCCGAGCATGATCGCTTTGAGGCCGCTCCCGCAGACCTTATTAACGGTCAGGGCGTGGGCCGTGTCGGGAATTCCCGCCCCGCGCATGGCTTGCCGGGCCGGCGCCTGCCCGCACCCGCCAGAAAGCACCTGTCCAATAATAACCTCGTCCACCATTTCAGACGCAAGACCGGTCTTTGCCAACAGCCCTTTTATGACCTCCGCTGCGAGCTTTGGGGCCGCCACGGCCGCAAGCGCACCTCCCAACGACCCGAAAGGCGTCCTCAGCGCTTCGACAATATACACTGCTTTCATCGGCACCTCGCATTATTCTAAAATGAACGGTTAACCACGGATGAACACTGACAAACACTGACAATCCTGATTTGCTTTTTATCCGTGTTATTAACGTCTCAAAATAATATCAGCATAAAACAACTTGTCATCCCCGAATGCTCCTGTCGGGGATATGGTTTATACGCCAGATTCCCGATAACCCAATCTCCATTTTTAGAATCATCGATGCAGCTTTGCAATTAAGGCGGGGACGAACTGCATCACGTCGGCCACCACAAGCACGTCCGCCACCTCGGCGATAGGAGCGTCTTTGTCCTTGTTTATGGCCACCACGAAGCCCGACTTCTTCATACCCGCCACGTGCTGAATGGCGCCGGAAATGCCGCACGCCACGTAGACCTTCGGCGCCACGGTCTGGCCGGTGGTCCCGACCTGGTGGCTGTGCTCGATCCATCCCGCGTCCACCACGGGCCTGCTCGCCCCCAGTTCACCCCCAAGGGCCTTGGCCAGCTCGGCGATAGCGGCAACATTTTCCTTTTTGCCGACCCCTCTGCCGGCGCTCACGATCACCTCTGCCCTGGACAAATCCACATCTCCTTTCAGCGCCGGCTCATAGCCGACGAACTCCATGCCTGAAGCGGCATCAGCCAGGTCTATTTTTTCCACCTGCGGGTTCCCCTGGGGTTTCTCGGCGGGGTTGAAGGCCCCGGCTTGAAGGGTGAGGACCGCCTTAGCGGTCACCGGGGCGACAATCCGCCGGAGCTTGGCATTGCAAATACCGACTTCAAATTTTCCGTCCTGGAGGCCGACGATCTCGGAAACCTGACCCGCCTTGAGCGCCGCGGCCACTCGTGGAGCCAGGTCCCATCCGGAAGAGGAATGAAGGAACACGACATAGTCGGGATCTTCCCTTTTAACCGCTTCGAGAATGATTCTTTTGTGCAAGTCCGGATTGTATTCTCCGTATTTCGCAGCATCGGCAAGGAATACCCTGTCGTTGATTCTCGGGACCTCTGCTTCACTTCCGATCAAGACCATTGCTTTGTCAGCGCCCAGCTTGTCGGCAAAAGCAATAAGTTCATAGCTGGAGTCAAGCAGCTTCCCTTTCCGGTATTCGCATATAAGCAGGGCTTTCATGTCGGTCCTCCTATTTCATCACCGTGGTTTTCTCTTTCAGAATGCCGATGAGCCGGTCGGCCAGATCGTTCACGTCCCCCTCAAGGAGAATGCCGCTCCCCTTCTTCGCCGGCAGATAGGCGCTGCTCGTGGGCGCCAGTTCCTTCTCGTGAAGAAAGTCCGCGACCGGAACAACGAGAAGCTCTTTTTTCTTGGCCTTCATGATATTGGGAAGGGTGGGATAGCGGGGCTTGTTGAGACCGAGCTGACAGGTGACCAGCGCGGGCAGTCCGAACTTCACCACGCACTTCTCTCCCCCTTCGAGTTCGCGCTTCGCGGTGATAATCCCATTGTCAAAGGCAAAACCGACCAGCGTGGTAGCGCACGCGAAACCCAGAAGCTCGGCTATGAGCGTCCCGACCTGGGCCGAGCCCCGGTCCTGCGACTGCATCCCGGTAAAGATCAGGTCGAAGTTTTTGTCCTTTGCAAAACCAGTGATAGCGGAAGCTATTTGCCAGGGGTCTTTTCGGTAGGAGGCCTTGTCCTGAATCTGGACCCCGCGGTCGCATCCCATGGCCAGGGCTTTCTTGATCGCCTCAACGGACCGGTCAGGCCCGAGCGAGAGGACCGTAATGTCCGGCTGGCCGTCCAGTTGTTCCTTGAGCTGCACTGCCTGCTCAACCGCATACTCGTCGTACTCGTTCATCCTGAACGCCAGATCAGCTTCGTCATACCAGAGTCCTTCGCCGTTTACCTTAAACCGGGATGCCATGTCGGGCACTTGTTTGATGCAAACCAGTATCTTCATCGTATCCTCCTCATTCAGAACCAAAATACGCCACGAAGACTCGATGGCACGAAGTAACTTATCAGAGGCCAGTGCCCTGTTTCACCCGCTCGTTCTTAGATTTTCTTCGTGCCTTAGTGCCTTCGTGGCCTGAATTATATTTTCATTTTACAGGGAATTTAACTTGTTACTATTCTTGCGGCGATAATTTCGGCCAGATCGAGCGCCTTCAGCTTCCCTTCGCATTCTCCGGTCTTTATCCCGTCTTCGAACATAGTGAGACAGAAGGGACAGTTGGAAACAAGAAGCGGGGCGCC
>JBGPUS010000225.1:0-4444 GCA_041491325.1 Nitrospirota bacterium
GGCGTATCGGATCCGATTTTTCACGCCTGGTGGCCTTCGCAATTCGTTATTGAGGACACGAGTGTGAAGGTCCTCGCAACCTACGGAGAGGCCATGCCGGACGCTTTCAGTTCGGACGTAAGCGTGGGGGACGCGGAACAGCGGGGAGCGTGGGCAGAGCTGGAGCGGGCCTATCAGATCAACCTGGATCCGAAGCGGCTGCTGCATGAGCCCGCGGTCCTTGAGGGGACCTTCGGCTCCGGGAAAGTCGTCCTTTCTCTTGTCCATTTTGATACGCTCGGAGATGATGCCGGCGCGATAGCGCTCAAAAATCTCTGGTCTTACCTTGCCCCGGCCGAGGAACGAGGAGTGAGAAGGCAGCTCCGAGAGCATCAGACCCCGGCGTCCACCTGGGGCAGGAGTCCTGAACTCGAAGCAACGACTGACCTGATTTCCCTCGGCCTCCAAAATGCTCTCTGGTCCTGGAGAAATCCCCTGCTTCTGCAATGGAAGCGCGGAGTGCGCGGGCTTGAATACTGCACGCTCCATATTATGATGCGGGAAATCGCTGCTGCGCTGAGCCGGAACAAAGAGTCAGGAGCAGAACCCCTGGGTCCGGTTTTGGAACGAATCGGGATGTTGCTGCTGCCGTTCGTGGAAAAAGCAAAGCGTCTTCTGCTGCTGGAACGAGGAGCCATGCAGGCCGGACCCATTACGTACGAGCGGTGCGATGACCCGGAAATTCAGCGCCTCCGGGAAGAACTGTTTTCCCGGTCGAAAAGCCATGGGGGGGCGTACAAAATTCTTATTGACGAAATCGACGCGCTGCTGTTTGGCGCTATCACGCGGACTGAAAAGGAGAAACGATGACACAGCTTGAACGGGCGGCAAAGGGAGAGATCACCGACGAGATCCGAACAGTAGCGTCGGATGAACACGCGGACCTTGAGACTATCCGGCGCAGAACGGCCTCGGGCAAAATCGTCATCCCGGCCAACACTCGCAGAAAAAGCGCCGCAGTCGGCATCGGCAAAGGGCTGCGGACGAAAATAAACGCGTCGATCGGCACCTCGACTGATATCGTGGATATCGCGATGGAAGTGGAAAAAGCGCGGGTCGCGGAAAAATACGGCGCCGACACGCTGATGGACCTGAGCGTGGGCGGCGATATTTCAGCGATCAGAAGGGCCGTGATGGAAGCCGTGAGTCTTCCGGTGGGCACGGTGCCGTTGTACGAGGCTTTTGCCGTCGCCATAGAGAAGTACGGGGCCGCGGTGAACATGCCGGCCGAGCTTCTCTTCGAAATCACCGAAAAACAGTGCGAAGAAGGCGTGGGGTTCATGGCGATCCACTGCGGCATCAACAAAAAGACCGTCGAAATGTTGCGGAAGCAGCACTACCGGTACGGGGGGCTTGTCTCCAAGGGCGGGTCTTACCTTGTCGCGTGGATGGAGCACAACAATAAGGAAAATCCTCTGTACGAACACTTTGACCGGGTGGTCGAGATTCTGAAAAAGCACGATGTCGTCCTGAGCCTGGGAAACGGGTTCCGCGCGGGGGCCATCCATGACGCGACTGACCGGGTCCAGATACAGGAACTGCTCATCAACTGCGAACTCGCGGAGCGGGGCAGGGAACTGGGGTGCCAGACCATGGTGGAGGGCCCCGGGCATGTGCCGATCAACGAAATCGAAGCGAACGTCATCATGGAAAAAAAGATGAGCGGAGAGTCGCCTTTCTATATGCTGGGGCCGATCACGACCGACATCGCGCCGGGATACGACCATATCACGGCCGCCATCGGCGCAACGCTTTCGTCGGCGTATGGGGCAGATTTCATTTGTTATGTGACGCCCTCCGAACATCTCGGTTTGCCGTATCCCGAAGACGTGCGGGAAGGGGTCGTCGCGGCGCGGATCGCCGCGCACGTCGGCGATATGATAAAACTCAAGCACACGGATTCTGACAAAGCCATGGCAAAAGCGCGCCGGGATATGGATTGGCAGACACAGTTTTCCCTGGCGATCGACGCTGAACGGGCGCAGGAGATTAAGTCGAAAAGGGGCGCGGGCGACCTGCATTCCTGCACCATGTGCGGGAAGTTCTGCGCGAACGATATGCTGAAAGACATGTTTCAACGCGAACTGGCCGGCTCGGATAAAAAATAACGCTTCGGGCATGAGAAACGCTTGAGGTCGCCGGAGGTCCGGGGTATAATAGTTCACATGAGCGAAAAAAAGAGCATATGCCCTGTTTGCAAAAAACAGGAGCCGTGGGCAGGCAACCCGTTTCGCCCCTTTTGCTCGGAACGGTGCAAGCTGACCGATCTGGGGAAATGGGCTTCGGAAGAGTACCGGATCGCCGGAGAAAAAATAGACCCGCGGACGGGGCCCGATGGTAGAGATGAAAACGACGGTGGATAATTTTTGAAAAATATACTACAATGCATGCTGCTGATTGGTTATTGGTGTTTATTTGATGTTTGGTATTTGGTTTTTAGAATTTGATTTTATCGGGAGGCCATGCAGCATGGAAGTCCGGTGTGGGAAGTGCAACAAGCTCTTTCGGGTTTCGGATGACAAAATATCCGGAGAGGGCATAAAATTTACATGCACTCGTTGCGGTGAGTACGTAAAAATAACCAAACAGGAGTTTGAACACTACACGCTTTCCAAAACCGCGGTTTCAGCGCTCGATATGTTTGAACCGAAACCGGCTGCCGAACCGAAGCCGGTTGCCTCGCCCGCGCCTGAGGTCCGGCAGAAGCCGGAACCCCCGCACGCACCCGAGGCCGGACAGACAGTATTGACGCCGGAACCGAAGGCCGCGCCGGTCGAGCCGCTGATAGCGAAGCCAGAGCCTGTGCAGCAAGCAGCCCCTGTTATACCGATCGTTGCCAAGCCGGAACCCAAGCCTACTCCGGTTCATCAGCCGAAACCTGAATTAGCGCCGGTAATAGCGGCTGCTGAAACTGTTCAAGCATCAACTCCCGCTTTGTCGGTGCCGGCTGCTCCTGCCGCATCGCCGTCCGAGCGCATCGTGAGCGCGACGCCCGCCGCTGCTTCCCGGTCGGGTAGAATGGTTGCGGTCCTCATCGTATCGCTGCTCATCCTCGGTGGCGTCGGCTATGTCGGTTTCACCTATTTTAAACCGGCCGCGAAACAGGCTCAAGTAGCTGCGCCGGAGCCGGCCTCAATAGAAGGTTTGCGCATCGCCAACCCGGCGGGAGCCATTGATCCTCTTGGGGATCTCCTGATTAACGGTGTTGTCGAAAATACCACGGACAAGGAGAAAAACGCCTGGCTGGTGGTGGCTGAAGTCTACGACGCCCAAGGCGTGGTCCTGAACAAGATCAGATTGCTGAACGGCAAGCAGCTTTTCACGCGCGGTGATTACGAAATCCTTGCTCAGCGGGGCGTGAACGTGCAGGAATTGAAAACAAGAAGCCTTCAAGAGCAGGGCACCGTGATACCGCCGAAAGGCTCGGTAGCGTTCGAGCTGCGCTATGTGCAGCCGCCGGCAGGTATTGCGAGTTTTAACGCTTCGCTCCAGCCGTTCGATCCCGATCGTCTGTTCAAGGAAATTGCCGAGGACGTCAAGTAGCCGAATGCTCTCCTTGCCGGATCACCAAATAAGCGCTATCGTCATCGCAGCGGCCTTTGCTCTCGATCTTGCCTTTGGAGATCCCCGTTGGCTTCCGCACCCGGTGCGGGGTATCGGCTGGATGATACAAAAAGGCGAGGACCTCCTCTTGCGCCCCTCGTTCGGCGATGGAGGGAAAAAACTCGCTGGAGTCGCCCTCGTCGTCCTTATTGTCCTCCCTGTTTATTTCGTCACTCATTTCTTCGTCCAGACCGCGTTTGAAATATCTTTTTACGTGGGGAACATTTTTTCCGCGCTCCTTGCGTACACCACGCTTGCTGCGCGGGGACTCGCCGACGCCGCGGGTGCGGTGCTGGTGCGCCTTGAAGCAGGCGATATCAATAGTGCCCGGACCGAGCTCTCCATGATCGTAGGACGGGACACCGCGGACCTGGACGAGAAGGAAATCGTCCGCGCGGTGGTCGAAACGGTCGCCGAGAACGCTTCGGACGGCGTGGTCGCGCCTCTTTTTTACCTAGCGATCGGCGGTCCGGCGCTCGCGCTTGCGTATAAGGCGGTGAACACGCTCGACTCCATGGTAGGTTACAAGAATGAAAAATACCGGTATTTCGGCTGGGCTTCGGCACGGCTCGATGATGTCGCTAACTATTTTCCCGCACGGCTCACGGGACTTCTGCTGGCGCTCTCCACGGCCCTCGTTACCCGTTCCCTGATTGCGGCCCGCTTTTCACTGGTCACGATGCTCCGCGACGGCCGCAACCATACGAGCCCGAATAGCGGCTATCCCGAGGCCGCCATGGCGGGAGCGCTGGGCCTTCGCCTTGGCGGCCCGAGCACCTACGGGGGACGGTTGGTCGCCAAA
>JBGPUS010000226.1:0-4434 GCA_041491325.1 Nitrospirota bacterium
CCGAGTTAATACCGAGGGGACTCAGGATGACTCCGGTATTCCGGCCGCTCAAAAGTCCGATGCCGTTCAGGACCACGTTTCCTTTGAGGGTGCGCTGAGGTTCGAGAGAGTCGACCACTTCCACCACGCCGGGAGGCATCGAAAGGTCTGCGCTGACAATCTCAAGCCGCGTGTCCGAAGGCAGGGCCGCGTCGCTCTTGGAAGGCCGGTGCTTAAGGGCAGACGCCACCTTGTCGAGTAAAACCCCGAGATGCAGCGGCTTTTCCAGAAAGTCATAGGCCCCTGCCTTGATGGCGGCAACCGCCGCGTCGATACCGGCATGTCCGCTCATCATCATGACGGGGAGTTCGGGAAAGCGGTCATGCAGACGTCTCAGCAGCTGCATCCCGTCTATGCCCGGGAGCCAGATATCCAGCAGGACAAGCGAGGGCTCCATGGCGTCGAGTTCCTGCCAGAAGCTTTCCGCATCCGGAAATATGAGGACCTGATACCCCTCGTCCTTCAGAATACTCGACACGGTGGAAGTGATGGAAGATTCGTCGTCTACGATACAAATAGGATTCATATGCTGTTTGTTTGCTCCTCAATTTAATGCGGTTGGTGATAGCTTAACGCGGGGATGAGGCACAGCCTTTTCGCGCCGCTCTCGATCCCCATGTTAGTCTTCAATTCCAACCTTTCTTTTTCTCAAAATCAAGGATGAAATTAACATTCTCTTTCTCGATATCGTTGAGATCTGACTCGTTAAACTCCGGTTTTGGTTTATACCACGGCACACCATCAAAGATTCTTATCATATCAGGGGAAGTGAATATCCGGCCATGGCGCGCATAAATTTCATTTCGCAAGACCCTTGCATTTAGTCTTTTTATATTTTCATCTTTAATCAAGAAACGATCGCCTGCACTCGATCTTTGATTAAGAATGTCATCGGGATCATATAAACGTTCATTGCCTTCATATCTTTTATGCTCGTAAAATCGAATCATGATATCTATTTGTTCATTAAGCAACCGCTCTCCTGGTGTTAGTTCTGTCGGCTGCTGTTCTTCATCTGGATAAGAAAGGAAGTACGCGCCGATTTCATCTTTAGGCTCAAAGTTATTGATCGTTGCTTCATATCGATAGTCGGTGATCTTTTTTAGCTGCGCATGTTCAAAACAAGTGCTAACTCGCTCGTTATGTGCCCTCCGAGTATCGGCCTCGATAATTAGGTGAAATTCCTTGATAGGCTTTTTCCAGTGGTTTGCTGTCGTAAGGGTATAATCAACTACAGAGGTAAACATCCTAGTTTTTCTTTTTTTCTCCCATTTCTTCAGCTCATCATTTAAGCAGAGTATCTCTGACAAATCAGCCGTTCTCGGATTGATTGATTTATTTCTATTAATGGTTACTTTGTCTTGTTCCGGATTCTGAGTATACGATCGGTTTGGTTTGTAGGATAGCTTTACTTGTACTGCGCTTCTAGCTGGGAACACTTGCCGCCAGAAATATGTTGTTTCTACCGACCAGGCAGGGCGTGCATATTGTTCTCCTTCAATTGGTTCTTCGAATTCCACAACCCCCATATCAGTCAGTTTTTTTTGAACTGCTTCGGTTTGCTCATAGAATTTACGATCAAATGGGCCGCCCCATCGTGATTGATTGAAATCTTTTATGGATATATTCAGTCGATTCAAGGTATCCGTATAATCCTTCCCCTTTATAAGACCGCGAGTATATTCTTCATAATTTTGCGGTACCCCATTAACTTCAATTTTAAAGTCAGAATGGATAGGATAGTCAATATGCCATGGCATATCTCCTCTCGCTCCGTATTGATGTAACGGAATCGGAAAAGCAACCATCGAAGAGATATCTTTATCGGAAACATTTCTAAAGGTGTACGACACTTCGATCCTGTTGCTTCTTATATATAAATCTTCTCTCTCAATCTGAATATTGCGCTCGTCACGCACGACTACACCGTTTGCGGGAAAACCTTCAATCGGCATTTCATTAGCGATAACGTAACGAGAGCTCAGAAGAAAGAGTAGGACTAGGAAGGATATTATTGATCTGCTGCATCGAGACTTAAATGAGTCTGCTGTCATCAAACCTCCAATAAGGGACTAATGTTAAGGCTTCTTTCGGAGCGCCTTACTCAGAAAGAAGCTGGTTGGACTAAGCCGGTACGCGCCACCGGCTATGGGATTTCAAAAGATTGGTCCTGCTTTTTAGAATTGTACTGAGTGTCGTTTAAGGGGCGCGGCGACTGTTGCGGGAGGTGTTCGAGTGAAAAGCGGCGATTTCGGACCGTTCCGCAAGCCCCTATTCGTCACGACTATACAGGAAACAGGGCTTTTGGGCAATAGGATATCGTTGCGAAGAACAAGTCTGTTTTCGATCATGGATAGAGTCACTTTTTGACGGTCTCTCGTATTACTCATTTGATTCCAGTATCAAGGCCCATTGCATCGCGTGGGCAACAGGGTTTGGGTTGTACGCATTTTGCCTTTTTTGCAGACGCGGCATTTAGTGACGTCGATCCCGGTGAACCTGAACAGCGCTTCCTGCCAGGTCTCCTTGGTTTTATCGTGCTCTTTGGGTGTGAAGGCAAGAAACCGGCGACAGGATCAAAGATACCGTTTTGATGAACTCTCTATCGAAGAGGGAAATGGCGCCGACGTGTTTCGATGTTCCCATCTGTTTTTCCTGCAAAAGGGCCAGAACGCTATAGAACATGGCGTAATAAAGGCGGTTTGCCACTGCTCGCAGACTCATGCCTGCTTTAGAAGAAGTTTTGCCTCTTCAATCGAGTCATCAGCCTCTTTCAGCCGATACCGAATCAAAGGGAGCAGTTCTTCTTTCAGACGGCGATACCCTCGCGGTAAACATTCTTAATGAATACTGATTCTCGAAGGGGACTGTTTTCGACGGCATCACTCGTGAGCACAATGGGAATGAGGACAATATCGTCGGGGAAGCCGGCCTCCCACGCGCAATCGCTGATGAACAACTCAGTCTCATGGTCGAGCTGGTCGACTACGACGAGGACATCGAGGTCAGATCCCTCACGTGCGTCTCCCCGTGCGCGGGACCCGAACACTCTCACGTCATGAGCCTGTACCCGTTCGGAAACGAGATACTTAAATCGTTCCACGATTCTTCGGATTTTCTCATCCAAGAAGAAGGCTCTCCTGTTGCGTAAAGATGATGGTTTCATTATATCAAATAACGAGCAAATGATACGCTTTTTTCAGGAAGCTGCAGCAGTAAGCAGGCCCCACTGTCTTGACAGCACGGGCAGATCGCAGCGGACAGGCCGTCCCATCGCGCTGAGTTGTTTACTTACAAATCATCCAAGTCCCTCACAGTCCCGTCCATGTTCTTCCTGACGAGCACCTGCCGCGGCTTGGCGCCGTCCGCGGGACCGACGATGCCGTCTTCCTGCATCATCTCGATCATGCGCGCGGCGCGGTTGTAACCCACGCGGAGTCTCCGCTGGATGAATGACGTGGAGGCCTGGCCGTTCATCTGGACCAGTTCCACGGCCCGGTTGTAGAACTCATCCCGCTCGCTGTCTTCTTCGGATGCGGCCTCTGCCTCGACCAACTCCTTGGCGCGGCGCTGGAGCAACTCATAGTTCGGCTTTGCCTGCTTCTTCACAAACTCCACCACGCGCTTGATCTCCGCCTCGGACACAAAACAGCCGTGCACGCGGACCAGGTGCGAGGTCCCCGGCGGCTGAAAGAGCATGTCGCCCATACCCAGAAGATTTTCCGCGCCGTTCGCGTCCAGGATGGTGCGCGAATCCGTTTTCGACGAGACCTGGAACGAGATGCGGGCCGGCAGGTTGGCCTTGATGAGGCCCGTGATCACGTCTACGCTCGGCCGCTGCGTGGCCACGATCAGGTGGATGCCCGCGGCGCGCGCCATCTGTGCCAGGCGCATGATCGAGTCCTCGACCTCGCGCTGCACGGTCATCATGAGGTCCGCAAGCTCGTCGATGATCACCACGATGTACGGCAGACGCTCGGCCTCGGCGACCGCCTTGTTGTACGAGTCGATGCTCTTCGAGCCTTTGTCCGCAAGCTGCCGGTAGCGCCGTTCCATTTCCGCCACCAGAGCGCGAAGCGTCTCCGCCGCGCGCTTGGGCTGCGTGACCACCGGGGTCAGAAGGTGCGGGATATCGTTGTAGAGCGAGAGCTCCAGCATCTTCGGATCAACGAGCACCAGCTTCACCTCGCTCGGCTGCGCATTGTACAAGAGCGCAAGGATGATGGAGTTGATCCCCACGCTCTTGCCCGAGCCCGTGGCGCCCGCCACCAGCAGGTGCGGCATCTTGTCGATGGCGCTCACGACTGAAGCGCCGAAGATGTCCTTGCCGAGCGGCACTTTGAGTTTGGACTTATGCGCACTATATTCGGGCGATTCAAGGATCTGGCGGAAGTA
>JBGPUS010000227.1:0-4432 GCA_041491325.1 Nitrospirota bacterium
AAACCCTTTTTCGAGCAAATGATGAAAGATTTTTTTGGCGCTGTCCGCCGGGGACGACTCCACGGTGTTGATGACGATTTCCGGCGCGACCGGCATTTCGTAAGGATCGTCCACGCCGGTAAGCCCCTTGACCATGCCCTTCTTCGAAAGCGCATACAGCCCCTTCACGTCCCGCGTCGCGCAGACTTCAAGCGGCGTGTCGATAAAAACTTCCATGAACTTGTCTTCGCCGATCATGGCGCGCACTTTGTCCCGCGCGGTCGCATAGGGGCTGATGAGGGCGCAGATCGCAACACCGTTATGCTTGACGATCTCCGAAGCGACAAAACCCACCCGGATGATGTTGGTGATCCGGTCCTCTTTGGTGAAGCCCAGCCCCTTGGTCAGATGCGTCCTGACCCGGTCTCCATCCAGCATGGTCACCTTTTTCCCCCGGGCCATCAGCATCGGCGCCAGCACGTCGGCGATGGTGGATTTGCCCGAGCTGGGCAGGCCCGTGAGCCAGATGCAGAAGCCCCGCCTGGTCTTCGGAGGGTTTACCTCGTGAAGGATGTGGGCGATTTCCGGCCGCGTAAACCAATCCGGGAGCTTCCGCTCATTGGTCCAGGAATCTTCGATCACCTTGGTGCCGGAAATGGAAATATATTCTTTCCGTTCGTCCGTGACTTTATCCAGGTCTTCGTAGGCGTCTTCCTTCGGGACATAGACCATTTTCCGGAACGGGAGCAGGCTGACACCGATCTCCTGTTCATGCTCCTTGAACAACTTCTGGATGTGAAAGGCATCGTAAAAGTGCTTCCCCTGGGCGTCCTTTCCCGGCATCACGTTGTCCCTGCCGACGATCAGATGGTTCACGCCTAAATTCCGGTTAATGATGCCGTGCCAGAGGGCCGCGCGGGGCCCCGCCATCCTGACCGCCATGGGGAGCAGACCCAGAAGCGTTTTAGCGGGATCGTAGTAGTTCTTCACGAGCGCCATGTAACAGCGTACCCGCGTGTAGTCGTCGATGTAGCCCCGCCGCGTGATGCCGACAACCGGCTGGAGCAAAAGCGCGCCGTTCAGCTCTTCCATGGCCTTCTTCGTCAAGGCCTCGTGGGCGCGGTGCATGGGGTTGCTCGGCTGAAACCCGATCACATTATCGGAGCCCATGGTTTCCAAAATGGCCCGTATCTCGGCCGGAGACTTGCGCAATTCCGGAAAATCAAAGTGCTGGGGCAGCTCCGGCAGCGTAAGGGGGCCGGAGATGCAATACTTCCCCCACGTGTACATTTCCGAGACCAAAGAATGCCGCGAATCCACGGTTCCCGCGACTGCCATCGCCTCCTCTTCGAGGTTCCATGGGTATATTTCCTCTATGGTCATGATAGCGAGAATGCCGTACTCCGTGCTTCGAAGAACGACTTCTTTGCCGACCGCGAGGTTGGAGCGGTCCTCCACGGGAAGAGTGATCGGAATGGGAAAGAACATCCCGTTCGCAAGCCTCATGTTTTTGAGCACGCTCTTATAGTCTTGCTCTCCCATGAACCGGTCGAGCGGGGAGAACGCTCCGACCGCAAGCAGCTCCAGGTCGCATTGAACGCGGTAAGACACTTGAAGGGAGGGCAGAAATTTGGCCTTTTCTACAAGCTCATTTCTTTTACCCGGCTCGACAACGAGATTAACCAGTTTTCCACCGTAGGGCGGTATCAAGCGCGCTTTTTTCGTAGAATCAGACATAGCGGTTTCCCCGAAAAACCAAAAAGAACGGGTTCAGGAGATTCTCCTTATTATAATGGAGCGGCTTCCGGGTCTCATATTCGGCCACCTGCCCGCCGGCCTCTTCAACGATGATCTGGCCGGCGGCCGTGTCCCACTCCATGGTCGGTCCAAGCCTGGGGTAAACATCCGCTTGTCCTTCGGCCACCATGCAGAACTTGAGGGAACTTCCTGTCGAGATGATCTCAAGCTCGCCGTATTTGTCCTTCATGCGCTGGTAATAATCCTCGAGTTCCTTGGTCACGTGAGAACGGCTGCCGACGAGCGTCAGGCCGCGCCGGTCCCCGTTGAGAGGAAGCCTTGATTTTTTACCCCCTTCGAGCTTGAACGAGCCTTCCCCCAGGACCGCATGGTACAGTACGCCCGTTACCGGCACATAGATCACGCCGAGCACGGGCCTGCCCCTGCGAATGAGCGCTATATTGACCGTAAAATCACCTTTTTTCTTAATAAATTCCTTGGTCCCGTCCAGAGGATCGACGAGCCAAAACTGTTCCCACGCCTGCCGCTCTCCATACGGGATATCTTTGCCTTCCTCGCTCAGGACCGGGTAGGAACCTATCTTTTTCAGGCGCTCATTGATGATGTCATGGGCCCTTTTGTCGGCCAGTGTCAGGGGAGACTTGTCTTCCTTCTGCTCGACCGCAAAGGCGGTGTCATATACTTCAAGGATAGCTCTCCCCGCTTCTCGTGAAACATCGATGAGAATCGGGAGCAATTCGTTATCGTGGCTGTTCGTAGTCATAGCATTCAGAAGGCCTTGTCCCAGGGGAGCCGCGGCAAGACCGGTTCTTCGTCCTCCGGTTATCTGGTTGTCTCTCTGGAAAAGCGCATCGCGTGATTATGACGGCGAGAGAGAATAGCTCGGCTTGTCCTCCCCCAGAAGGACAAGCCGGAAGGGTTCACGTGACCTGCGATCACTCCGCGACGATGAATTTCTCGAGCCCCAGCTTTGCCAAAGGAGCATATTCCGATTCATAGTCGGCCTCGACAGGTTTGTCCATCTCGATGCCCGCAAACAGCTCTTTATTGGCCTTGTCCGCGGCAAGCTTTAGTATGGCCTGCACGACTTTTTTACGCACGGCTGCGGGGACCCTCGTATGCGCGGCCAGCGGATGCGAAACCGTGGGAGGCGTCTGATAAATAATTTTCAAATGGTTTTTTATGTCATCCGGTTCGCTGTCGAGCGTGTCCTTCACCCCGCCCCCGGCCGCGGCCTTGTCGAGCAGGACGTGCCGGTAAACGTTATCGTGCGTCTGCACGTACCGGGGAGTAAATGCTATTTTTTCCTGCTTCGCCAATAAAGCCCGCATGTAAAGAGAGGCGCCAAAGGCATTAGGTGCGGGAAAAACGATTTCCTTGCCGTTTACATCCTGGATAAAATTGATACCGGTGTTCTTGTGCGCGACCAGAATGCCGACCAGGGGATCCTTGTCCCTGATAAGGGGAATATAATTCTGAACCTTATGCACCATCACAATATGATACGGATTCATATATGCGAAGTCGGGCACGCCGTTTCTCAAGTCGGCCTCGAATTGCGGGATCGTCGAGTAATAGGTCTTTATCTGGATGGTCACGCCCGCCGCCTGCGAGAGCTTCGCCGCAAAAGGCGTCCATCTTTGGGCGATCGCAATGGCCTGCGCCTGCGGCACGACCGCCAGCGTGTAGATTTTTTCCTGTGCCTGAGTCACACCCGGGAAAGCGGCGAATATACTCATTATGTAAATAAGCGTAAAGATCAAGGATTTCATACTGATTGCCTCCTTTTTAGACGATGAACAGGATTTGTTTTTTTTAAGTATACTTGACGTTTGTCTGGATTGTCAACGTTCCGCAAAAAAATACCCTACAACCTTGCATGCATGCCTCGCGTGCCAAAAGGCCTGGCCCCCGGAAAGGGCCATGAAAGGGATTGACCAAATCATCAAACTATAGTATACCTGTTGCGGCGAGAGCGACTGGAAACGGGCCTGGATTCCATGGTATAATAACGGCCAAAATTATGAAGGAAGGAAGCCATGCCGAACGACCCGGTCCTGGTGCGGTGCAAAGCCTGCAAGACACTCAACCGCATGCCGTATGACAAATTATCGTCCCATCCCGTATGCGGACACTGCAAGACGCCGCTTGAAATCCCCCGCTATCCGCTGAACGTCACGGCGGCGAGCTATGACCAGCAGGTGCGCGACTGGCCGGAGGTCCTGCTCGCGGAGTTCTGGGCAAAGTGGTGCGGGTACTGCCGAAAAGTGGAGCCGTTTCTGAATGACCTTGCGGCAAAGAGGGCGGGACGCCTCAAAATCATCAGGGTCGATGTGGACGCCGAACCCGCCCTTGCGGGCCGCTTCATCGTCAAGGCCACGCCTACGTTCATCCTGTATCGGAACGGCCGACAGCTCGGCCGACAGGACGGCGCGCCGGTGCAGGACAGCGACCTCGTGGACTGGATAGACCGGACCGCGGGCCGGTAAGAAAAATTCCGGGGAAATAACGCCGAGAAATTTCGGCGATTCGATGGGGTAGAGAAAGGAGCTTGGTTATGCCGAAGCGCTTGTACGAAGACATGGGGCTGGTGAACACGAAAGAAATGTTCAGGAAAGCGATGGCCGGCCGCTATGCCGTCCCTGCTTACAATTTCAACAACATGGAGCAGCTCCAGGCCATTATCGGGGGTTGC
>JBGPUS010000228.1:0-4425 GCA_041491325.1 Nitrospirota bacterium
CTGGATGAAGAGCCATACGACTCCGATGGTCAGGCCGATCAGCGCGAGCACGAGCAAGAGGTTGGTGGCCTGGGAGAAGCGTTCGGAAAAATTAACGAGAACGCTTCGCACTTTATATACCGGCGAATAGGTCTTGCGCTCCTCCTCGATGTACGCGGTCGTAATGACATCGAGGCTGAGGTCCAGGATCTTCCCCATCGAAACGATCTTGTTCGTGATCTCGACCTTGTCTTCTTCCAGTCTCGACAGGACGCCGGTACAGGAGTTTTTGAGCAGGTTGACGGCCCTGTTCAAATAGTGCGTTTCCACCTTGTGCTTGACGTGCATGACGCCGATGCGGATGAGCTTTTCATGAAACCGGCTGTCGTATTTGCCGGAAAAGAGCTCGACGAACCACTCGCGCACGGTCACTGAGAGATGTATTTTTCTTGATTCCTCGGTGAAAAATTTTGCGGCCCCTTTTGTGCCCATGATCCACAGGTTGAGGGTGCTTACAATATTGTCTGCATTTTCATCCATGAGCTGCCGCAGGCTCGCAAGCCGCTGCTCATCTTCATCGGTAAACCGGTAATCGTGCTTTATTTCTTTCAGCGAACGCATGGAGCAACACCTCTAAAGTTAAAGTTTAGCATATTGTGGATGAATCAGCAATGCCGGTAATTAATCAATGGCCTGCGTGCACGCAGCGAAGGACTATCCGCACCCCGGATCAATTTTTAGTGCTTAATTTCGCCGTCCCTTCCCGGATCCGTTCGAGAATGAAGGCTCTGATCAACTCTCTGTCCTCGTGGCTTATTTTCCTGAACTTTATTCCCATGCCTGGTTCTTTCGAAGGCCCTTCATCGAAGGTCGAACTGTACAAGACGGTTGCCTCGGCCTCTATCGCCCTGCCCTTCAGCTCGAATTTGAGCGAGAGAAGCGAGCCCTTCGGCCTCAGGTCGAGAGTACGGAAAAACGACCCCGCTTCGGACAACACCGTGATATGGCCCTGGCCCGCGCCGCGCGGGTCGGCAAGCGACGCCGGGAGATAGGCGGCGATCCTGATCTTCCGTCGCGGTCCCTTTTCGATCACGGTCTGCACGACCCGGTAGAATTCCTCCACGTCGAGCGGTTTCCTGAGATACGCCGCGAATCCCCCTTTTCGGGCCTCCTCTTCCAACGACGGGTCGGGCGACGAGGACAGGAGGATGAGCGGGACATTTAAAAACCGGAGATCGTTCTTGATGCGTGACAGCAAGGTAGGGCCGCCCGGTTCCGTAACCGCAACAACCGCGACGGGCGGCGCCAGGTTCATGTACTCCAGCGCTTCCTCCGCCGTGCCTGCGGTAAAAATGTTGCGGCCGAACTTCAAGAGCAACAGGCACGTATCGAGGCGATCATGAAGATTGGGATCCACCACGAGGACATATTGTTTGTTCTTTTCCTCGGCCTGAGCGCCGTTCATGTGCCTCACCTCCGACGTCGTTCCGCACTACTATTTTTTCCGCCCCTGGCGCATTCTATTGGAGACGCCCTTTCCGGGGCATGCCTTCCTCAATCTGTTCGAGGATGAAGGCCGCAATGAGATTTCTGTCCTCACGGCTGATCTTGACGAACTTCATGCCGAGACCGGGTTCCTTGAATGGACCCGCGTCGAAGGTCGTTGCGTACAAAACGACTGCCTCAAGTTTGATAAGCTTGCCCTTGAGTTCTAAAACCACCGGTATGCGAGCATGGACCGGCCTGAGTTCAAGGGTCCTGAAGAACATCCCGTATTCCGAAAGCACCGTAGCGTAGCCCTCGCTGTTGCCGAGACCATCCTCGAGCTTCACTATCAGGCGAGTTGCGACCCTAAGATTTCTGCGCGGGCTCTTCTCAATGACGGACTGAACGACCCGGTAAAAGTCATCGGCATTGAGCGGCTTCCGCAAATAGGCGGCGAACTCCCCGAAGCGGGCCCGTTTTTCCAATGCCGCATCGTCCAACGATGAAAGAAGGATCAGCGGGACGTCTAAAAAGCGGGGGTCTTTCGTGATCCAGGAGAGGAGCGCCGAACCGACGGAACCCGCGTCCGCGATAATCGCGGAAGGCGCCGCCACGGTCATGAATTCTACGGCCTCTTCGGCCGTGGAGGCGGAGAAAGCATTGTAACCGAAGCGCTGAAGCAGCATGCACGTATAGAACCGGTCGTCGGTGTCCGCGGCCACGACAAGGAGGTACCGTTTATTTCTGTCAGCGAGGTCCAAGCCGCCCATGGTCGTCCTTTTTGATCTATCGCAATCACGCAGTATGAAACAAGAGGGGGAATCTCATTTCCGGCTCAGGCGGGCTCATTTCAACTTCCTGATCACTGCCTTCAGTATGTCGGCCCTTGTTATGATCCCGATGAGCGCGTTGCCGCCGTCGACCACCAGCAACCTTCTGATTTTTTTCTCGTCCATGATCTTCACCGCCTCGGCGATATTCATCTCGGGCTTTATGGTGACCGCCGGTGCGGTCATGATGTCCCCCACCATGTCTCCGATCCTGCGCTGCGGAAGGGGTTCGCCCAACATGTATTTCAGAAGATCCTTGAAGGTGTGCTCCCTCCTCACCCCGATAATCGAGAGAATGTCTGCCTGGGTGATGATGCCGACCACTTTTTTTTCTTTGTCCACTACCGGAAGGCCGCTTATATTTTTGTCCGCTAAAATATTTCCTACGAGAACAATGCTCTCCAATTTAGAAACGGAAATGACGTCTTTGGTCATCACGTCGTGAACAAGCATCTCAGTCCCTGCTGTCGATCGCAAATACCCTTCGGGAACGCTGCTCTGAACGATGTTCATACCCCCTCCTCCAATGAGTCCTGGAATTATATCATGCCGCTTTCAACAACGCGAGGGCGCTGTCAGAATTGGTCCGTGGTAAGCATAATCAGGGTGCAGCCTTCAATCACTTCGATGCCCGCCGCCCGAAGACGGTCGTATTCAGCTGCGTTCTCCGCGCCGGGATTAAAAATTATGCGCCTCGGCTTGATCCGGACAGCATCGTCCAAAACCTCGGCCTGGCGATATGGCCTCATGTACATGGTGACGGTATCTATTTTCCCGGGCACTTCCGCAAGGGTATGGTACACTTTCCTTCCGAGAATCTCGGTTCTTGCCGGGGCTACGGGGATCGGGTTGTGCCCGCGCTCCTCAAGGGTTCTCATACAGCGGTTTGAATAGCGCTCTATTTTGGGGCTTGCCCCGACGACAGCAACATTTTCCATTTTTCTTTTTCGCCCGATTTTAGATCGTTTCTTGTCCTGAAAAGACCCCGCGGTCCCTTACCGGTATCATTGAAATATTGGGAAAGAGAGTAGTACAGTTTGGGCTAAATAGCAAGTTGAAAAATCAAAAAGGGGAAAGCGCGTTTATTCATGCGCCTTCCCCTGCAAAAACTGGCGGTACCTGTTGTCTTTTTACGCCTTAGCTTTTGCAAGTCTGAAGAAATCGACCAGAAATATCACCACGCCCGCGGTAAAGCCCCAGGCCGACACCCAGAAAACGGCGTACCACAACGTCATATAATTTTGCGTCGTGAGAAAGTCCATGCCGAGGACCCTCTGGAAATAGGCCTGGACGATCCCGGCCACGGCAAGGGCAAGCGCCATCAGCGACATGAACGAGCACATGAACCAGAAGGCCGAGATGCCGAGGGCCTGCTTGAAGTCCGGCCGTTTCATGATCTGCGGCATCGTAAAGTATATTATCGTAAGGTTCAGCATTGCATACGCGCCGAAAAATGCCAGGTGCCCGTGCGAGGCAGTGATCTGCGTGCCGTGGGTCCACTGGTTAATCTGCGGGAGCGTATGCGCGAAGCCCCAGACACCAGCCCCGAAGAAATGGATGACCGCGCACCCCACTGCCCAGGACAGTGCCACCTTGTTTGTAATCTCCGCCTTCCGTTCCCGTACCGCGCGGAGCGTGTCGATGACCATGAAGAGGATCGGCAGCGGTTCAAGCGCGCTGAAGATACCTCCCCACCACAGCCAGTAATTCGGCGTGCCGATCCAGTAATAATGATGCCCGATGCCTACGATTCCGGTGAACAGGACGAGGCCGACCTCGACGTACAGCCACTTCTCGACCAGTTCCCGGTCAACGCCCGTAAGCTTCATGAGCATGAACGCCATGATCGCGCCGGTGATAAGTTCCCAAGCCCCTTCCACCCAAAGGTGGATCACCCACCACCACCAGAAGTACTGGGTCGCCAGGTTCTTCATGAAAAAGACGCCAAAGAGGAACATCCCCGCGAGCATTACCAGTCCGCCCAGCAGAACGCCCTGGATCACCGTCCATTTCTTGGTCTTCATCATGGTCATGAAAATATTGTAAAGAAATATAAGGGCCACGATCACGATGCCGAATTTCAGGACCGTGGGCTGTTCGAGAAACGGCATACCCCAGGACCAGCCGAACA
>JBGPUS010000229.1:0-4423 GCA_041491325.1 Nitrospirota bacterium
CTGGACGAGCAGAAGAAGAATGAACGCGTAGCTGGAAAGGTTAATGATGATTTCCAGGACCTTGCCGAACGGCTTACCCTTGTAATGAAGGGGCACGAACTCCACGGCCAGATGCCCGCATTCGCCCATGATGAGGGCGGAGCCAAGGAACACGACCCAGACGAACAGGAACCTCGCCAGCTCCTCGGACCATTCCGCGGTATATCCGAAACAGTAGCGGGTCACGACCTGTGTGAAAATTAAGACCAGCATGAGCAGCATGGCCATGAATGAAAACCAATACAGCACTGATCGCATGCCTTTCAGCATTTTATCGAACATTGATCGCTCCTTTTAAAAAAGCCCGGATGTTTGCATCCGGGCTTACGGTAATCAAAATAATCGGTTATTCTGTCTTCTTCGCTTTCTTCTTCACGGCCTTCGGCTCCGCCTCCAGAGCCTTTACCTTGTCGATGTTCTGCTGGCCCACGGTAGCGGCAAGCTTAACATAGACTTCCTTTGTGGCTTCGATGAACGGCTTGCGGTCCACATTGATGACCTGCATCTTGCCCGTGGCCTTGATCTTGCTCCAGAACTCCTCATCTTCCTTTGTGGAAAGCGCGCGCTGCCAGGCAACACATTCCGTGGCTGCCTCCTGAATGATGGCGCACTGCTTGGGGGTCAGCTTTTTCCATGTGGCCATCGAGATGAGCACGGGTTCCGGCGCGTACGCATGGCCGGTCAAGGAAGCATACTTCTGCACCTCGTAGAAACGCTTGGTATAAATGTGGGCGCTGGGATTTTCCTGGCCGTCGATCGTGCCCTGCTGCAACGCGGAGAAAAGCTCGGCGAACGACATGGGCGTGGGAGAAGCGCCGAGGGACTTCATCATCTCGACGTAGACCTTGTTGTTCATGACGCGGATCTTGAGGCCTTTCATGTCCGCGGGGGTCTTAACCGGGCGCGTGTTATTGGTCAGATGCCTGATGCCGTTTTCCATATACCCGAGCAGCTTCATGCCCTTGGGCTCGAGCGCCTTGCCCAAATCCATGCCCACGGTGTCCAGAGTCCGGTAAGCATGCGCGCGGTCCTTGAACAGAAAGGGCATGTCGAACAGGGCCATCTGCGGCTGGAACGTGCCGAGCTCCGCGGTGCCCGTGAGCGTCATGTCCACGGTGCCGTAGATCAGCCCTTCAATAAGCTCCTTCTGCGCCCCGAGCTGCGAGGAAGGGAACACCTTGATCTCGATCTCGCCGTTGGACTTCTTGGCAACCAGTTGCGCGAAGTGCTCCGCGCCCTGGGCGTAGGGGTTCGTGGGCTCGGCGATGTGCCCGAGCTTCAGCACGACCTTGTCCGCGGCAAAAGCCGGGACGGAAAGAACAAGCAGGGACAGTGCAGTACAAAACAGGCATAACAGTCTTTTCATTTTTTTCTCCTTTTCCGAACGAATGAATTACGTGCGCGTACGCACGCCGCAGCATTGAAAGAAATCACGCAAGTCCTGTGTTTTTTGCGGCCACCGCACAGGGGACCATCCGCATGGCTGCGCTTTTATAAGCAAGCAATATGCCATCAGAGGGAGATCGCGGGAACCTATTGATAAGACGGCGGTGTTTTCGGCACAACACGAAAATGGCCAAAGGGAGAACGTATGACGGGAATTATAGGATTACCGTGGTTGTTCAGGATCTACGGAGAAATACTACGAATTGCGTTTAATCATAAATTCATAGGCATGACAAAAAGCATACCCCTGCATTTTTTACTGATCTGGTGCTTTTCGTCGCTTGAGGCGTTTGTTCAGGGCGGGTTGGGACATTCCCAGCAGGCGGGCGGCTTGAGACTGGTTGCCCTTTGCGCGTCTCATTGCTTCCTCGATGAGAAGTTGATACGCGTGTTCAGGCGTGGGCAAGGTGTTGAGGCCGGAAAAAATATTGCCGGCGCCCGCTAATGCGGTGTCTCTTGCTGGCGTCGGCAATTCCTTTTTATCCATGGCCTTTAAAAAAAGCGCCATGGACAGAACACCCCCCTTGTGATAAGAAACCGCGTCGTACACCATGGATCTCAATTCCCGGACATTTCCGGGAAATGAATAGGTCTCCAGGAGCTGCGCCAGTTCCTTGGGCGCTGTCGGCTTCTTCTTGCCGAGGTCCCGGGCCGCATCTTCGAGGAACGTATCCAAAAGCAGCGGCACATCCTCTTTTCGTTCACGGAGAGGCGGGATATGCACGTTATGGGTCTGGAGGCGATAGTAGAGGTCTTTTCTGAACTGGCCGGCGTTCATCTTTGCCTGGAGGTCCTGGTTCGTTGCAACCATGATTCTTGCCAGCAGTCGTTTGGGCTTGTCGCTGCCGAGCGGAAAGTACTCGCCCTCTTGGAGGATCCGCAATAGTTTGACCTGGGAGAGGAGGCTCAAGTCGCCGATTTCGTCCAGGAACAGGGTCCCCTTCGCGGCTTCTTCGACCATCCCGTTCCGGGAGCTATCCGCCCCGGTAAACGCCCCCTTCACATGGCCAAAGAGGGTGTCCGCGAAAATGGTGTCGTCCAGCCCCGCGACATTGACGGATATCATTGGTCCCGCGCTCCCGCCGAGTTCATGCATCGCGCGCGCTATCAGTTCCTTGCCTACGCCGCTCTCGCCGGTTATAAGAACGGGCTGGGTGCTTCTCGCAATCGACTCGCTGTACTGGAAGATGGCACGCATGGCCTTGCTTATTGACAGGATTCCCGCGAAGGCCTCCGGGTGTTCGAGAGAGTCGGCAAGAAGCCGGCGGCTTACTTCGTTATTTTCAAACCTCAACTCGATCAATCGTATGGCGCGCAGTACGCCGGTGACGAGGCGGTCCTCTTCAACTGTTTTAACGTAATAATCAAAGGCGCCGAGCTTCATGCAACTGATTGCGGTTTCCAGTTGGTTCATGCCGGAAAGGACGATCACCGTTATTTCCGGATATTGTTCCGCGATCAGCCGCAACAATTCCTGACCCGCAAGGTGAGGCATTGTCAGGTCGAGAAGAACAAGGCCAATCTCTTTGCGGGAGAGGATATCCATGACCTGCCGGCTGTCTTCGCACAAGATGGTATTCGTGATGCCCGCGTTTCGTTCGAGAGACAAGCTCAGGGCATCCAGCCAGTTCGGCTCGTCATCCACCAGCAAAATACCGAATTCCGGGTACACTCTCTCGCTCATGCGTCCACCCCTTCAAGGACCGTCGGCAGGCGAAGGGTCGCCGTCGCGCCCTGCCCTCGGTTAGAAATAAAGTGTAAAGAACCGCGATGCTCTTTGACGATACCGTCCGAAACCGAAAGACCGAGCCCGGTGCCGCCCCGTTCTCTTTTGGTGGTAAAGAAGGGGTCCGTCAGGTGCTGTAATGCTTCCGGGGCAATTCCTTCCCCTTCGTCCTGGATTTTCAAAACGACTTCGCCTCGGTCCCGGTCATAGGTCGTTGAAAGAGATATCCCCTCATCGGTATTCCGGAGGGCCTGGCACGCGTTTAAAATCAGATTGACGATGACCTGTTCGATGCGCTGGGCATTCCCTCTGATCTTTGGAAGGTCGTTCGCATACGCTTCTTTGAAATTGCTTGTCGATTTTTGTATGGTGTTTTCCGCGAGCCGCACAGCTGTTTGCGCGGCGACGTTCAAGTCGAATGAACAGGCATACCCTGTTTCGTCGCGGCGGGCAAAATCCTTTAAGTCGTCTACAATGCGTTTGATCTTTTTCGCTCCGTCCTGCATTTCCAGAAGCTTTAGCACCGCCTTGGCGCGCATCCGTGAATAGGGCAACCCTGCCGCCGTGAAATCACCATGCTCTTGATAGTAAGCCTCCACAATCGGCTGGATGTCCTTGACATAATCGATGACCAGCGGCGCGTTGAGAAGGATCAGGGCATTCGGATTATTGATTTCATGGGCGACCCCGGACACCAGGACCCCCAGGGAAGCCATCTTGTCGGCCTGGACCAACTGCTGCTGCCGAAGCTGGAGCTCTTCCACCGAGCGTTTTCGCTCCTGGACCTCATGTTCAAGATCCGCGGTCCTCATGGCCACTTGCTTCTTTAGGGTCCTCGACCAGATTAGGGTCCCCGCAAGCACGAGCAGAAACACGAACGTCACCGCAGTCCCGTATTTGACGATCCTGGCCCGGGCAATGCCCCGTGGCTCAAGAATGCCGAGCCATTTATCGTAGATGGCCTGATACTGTCCTGTTTGTTTCAGAATTGCGAGACCTTCGTTAAATGTGGCCAGGAGTTCCGTGTTGCCCATCTTGACGGCATAGCAGTACTTCACGGTCGCGATGCTTCGCGCAACTGGCACGACATTGGTAAGCTGATATTCTTTAATAAGATAGGTCGCGGGAAGACTTGCAACAATGGCGTAATCCACCTTGCCGGCGGCCACCAGCCGCAAGGCGCTGGCCTGGGTATCCGTCAGCGCCAGCCTC
>JBGPUS010000230.1:0-4418 GCA_041491325.1 Nitrospirota bacterium
ATCGTTGTCGCGCACGGCGAGAGCCTGGTCGAACCCGTGCACCCGGGCACGAACCGGGCAGCCATCGAGGCGCGGGTCGACATTCTGGCGCACCCCGGCATCTTGACGCGGGAAGAGGCCGAACTCGCGGTCAAGAACGGCGTCTATCTTGAGATCACTTCAAGAAAAGGGCACTGTTTGTCGAACGGGCATGTGGCGAAGCTTGCGGGAGAAACGGGCGCAAAACTCGTGATTGACACCGACACGCACGCACCCGGCGATCTGATCACCGATGAGCAAGCGCGGAATATTCTGTTCGGCGCCGGTCTGGACAGCGCGGCGATAGTCGCGGTCCTGCGAAATTCGAAAGAACTGGCGGAAAAAGCGATAGCCGGGTGGAAAAAGTAAGCATTACTTAGGAATTATCATTCCAGGGAGGTTTTATAGATGCAAACGATTAAGAAAAAAGGACTTACCGCTAAAAAACAACAACCCGAAGAAGAGATCAGGTCCCTGGCGCACAACGCGTCTTCATTCATTTCGACCTACAAAAAACAGTTTACCATGCTGCTCTTTCTTATCGCTGCCATGGTCATGTTTGCGGTGGGATACGCGATCCGGCACTCGCAGCAAGAGCAAAAAGCGGCGCCGCTCGTGGTCCAGGCCTATGAACAGTACAGTCCTTCGAATGGAGCGCCCGCGGATTTCCGAAAAGCGCTTGACCTTTTTCAAGCGATCCAAAAAGAGTTTTCGAGCACGATGAGCGGCGCAATCGCCCAGTACTATGTCGGCAATTGTCTTGCGAATCTCGGACAGGCCGAGGAAGCGATCAAGGAATACCAGGGCTTCGTCAAACAATATTCGGGCGAAAAATTTATCCTCGGATTGGTATATCAACGGCTGGGCTATACGTACCTCGGGCTGGGCAGGCAGGCTGAGGCCGTCAAAGCTTTCGAGCAAGCCGAGGCCGCTACGGGACCCGGCATCCCGACGATCGAACTTGCCCGTTTGTATGAGGCCACCGGCAATCTCCCCGAGTCCCAAAAAAAATATAAACTGATCGTGGATAAATTAAGCGGAACCACGTGGGGCATGGAGGCGATGGGCAAAGTGCAGAAGATTGCGCCGACGCAGCCTCTCGGCGCGGAAAAAGAGAGGAAATAAAGGGTGGAGAGAAAATCGCTCTATACGATACCGGCTGCGGCGATGTTGGCGCTGTCGCTGGTTATCGTCCTCGGCGTTTTAAACAGCGCTGGATGCAAGTCCGGCAGTCCTTTACTTGAAGTCGAGTCGCCGCAGGCCGTGCTTTCTCCCTTCATGCTCGGAACGGGGTCTGCGTTCTTGACTATCGTCAACAAGGGAAACGGCGACGACACCCTCGTTGCTGCGCGGGTGGATATTCCCGGAACGATCACCGAACTCCACGACGTTCTTGATGGGAAAATGAAGAAGATTGAAAAGATCCAGATTCCGGCCCGCACTTCAGTGAGACTGCAGCCCGGGAGTCTCCATATCATGATTTTCAACATGTCCCGGACCACGGATGCCGGGCAGAGCCTCACGCTTGTTTTATCATTCGAAAAATCTGGAGAAAAGCGGGTTCCCGTGACGTTAACAAGTAAGGTGGAGGCGGTTCACGAACATCACCATTAAGCTTTTTTAGTTTTTTCTTGACGCCGCTTCGTGTATCGGAGTATCATGTGCAAGCATTTTTCAAGCGCCTATCCTTCGGCAGTTCACGTTGGAAAAAGGAGGTGGCAAGAAAAATAAAACAGGATCGCGCGTATCACGATGGTATCATCTATGGTGAACTAACTCAATAAGGAACAGGAGATCATTATGAAAAAAAGAGTTGTCTTAATAGCTGTTGTGATAGTTGCTGTTTGTCTGGGCTACTTCACGTTTACCGGTGCGGAAACCAAGGCGCCTTCCGCGATCGCCGCGGGAAAAACCTACTCCGCGACATTGTATGTAGCAGGCATGGGCGGTCATTTTGCGAAGGCTGATGTGACCATTGATCCCAGCAACGCAGCGGCGCCGCTTAAGGTCAACACTCTCGACCGGATCGAGATCGGCACCAAGGACACTCATCCGACGCATGACGCCAGGATCGATGTAAACGACAACACAGTCATGTTCTGGTCGACCTACAAGCTGGACCCCGCGGGCAAGATGCACGTGGGGAAGAGCGACCTGAAGACCGGCAAGGTCATCACCGACATCACCCTTACCCCGGACGCCAAGGCCCCGGGCGCCAAACCGCCGCTCTACTGTGCATCGGGACAGACCAAGAACTCCTTTATGCCCGTGTTCATGGGGACGGAAGGCTATGTTGACGTGTTCGACAAGAAGAGCATGGCCCATAAACACCGGATGTTTGTGAGCGCCCTCGGTTATAAAGCCGGGACGTACAAGTATGTGCACGGGATCAACAGCCCCGACATGAAGACCTTCCTCGTTGTGATCAATCAGGCTGCTGAAGGCCATGGTAACGGCAAGGTGGATTTCATCCTCGTCGATCTGGCCTCGCTTGAGGCCGGCAAATGGAAGGAACTCAAGAGAGCAACCCTCACGGGTGAGCCTGATAAGACCCTTACCTTCCGTCAGTTTTTCAGCGCCGACAGCAAGACCATTTTCGAGTCCGCCGGCGACCGGCTGTGGGTCATCAACGCTGCGGACCTGAAATTGATCGATATGAAGATGGTTCCCATTGAGGGTCAGCAGATCCATGATGCCATGCCGTCGCCGGACGGGAAATTCGCTGTCCTGACCCTGCGCGAGATCGCGGAAGGTTGCGACGATACCGGCAAACCGATCCCGGGCAAGGACATTACCGATGGTTCGCTGCTGCTCTATGATGCGACCGCTAAAAAGCTCGTCGGCAAATCGGCGTCGGTTTGTTTGGATTGCCACAAGACCATGGGCCTCGGCGATAAGACCGCGGTGCTGTGCGGCGTGGACGGCAACTGGAAGAGGTAGTTTCATCTGCTGCAATAGTATACACAACCTTCTCTGCGGAATTTTCCGTGGGGAAGGTTTTTTTATCTTGGTTTAATCATGCCTGAAAAATTTACCCTCTCTACGCTCGCTTATAAAAATATCAAGCGGAAGCCGTTACGCAGCGGCATCCTGGTGCTCGCCCTTTGTCTGCTGGTGTCAGCGCTCGTTTTTGCGCTGTCGTTCATTGTTCGCGTGGAATCGAGCATTAAACTTACCTCCGAGCGCCTCGGCGCCGACCTGCTCGTTGTTCCTGCCGGTTCACGGGGGGCCGCGGAAGATGTTCTGGTCGAGAACAAGGCAAAGTCCTTTTACATGGACAAGAGTATTGTCGACCGGATCAAGGCTGTCGAAGGAGTGGACAAGGTCTGTTCTCAGACCTATCTGGTAACGCTGGCGGGACTCTGCTGCTCTGTTCCGGAGGCCATGATCGTAACGTTCGATCAAGAAAATGATTTCATCGTCACCCCCTGGCTCAAGTCCAAATTAGGCCGGAAACTCAAAAAGGGGGAGGCGATCGTCGGGAGTGAGTCCGCCTATAATATCAATCTCGGACTCGTTGAAGTAGAAGGCAGGCTCTTCGGAAACGTATTTAAGATGGTCGGCGCTCTCGATAAGACCGGGACGGGCCTCGATACCGCGATCTTTATCGGCGATGAGAACATTGCCGATATCATCAAAAATGGGAAATCAAAGGTAAAACCGGGGCAGATATCCGTTGTTTTCGCTAAATTGAAAAAAAATGCCGATCCGTATGCTGTTCTGTCGAACATCGCGAACAACATTCTTGAAGTCGACGTCGTGACAAGAAAAGACATCGGCAAGGGGCTGATTAATTCCTTGAGCGACATCAGCCGGATCTTTTCCATAAGCGTTGTGCTCGCGTCGCTTCTGTCCTTGTTCCTGGTCTGGGCTATTTTTACGGCCATTGCAAACGAGCGGATGCGGGAAGTCGGCATCATGAGGGCCATCGGCGCCAAAGAATCTCATGTGGTGAGGCTCTTCGTCCTTGAAATTATTTTGTTGGGAGCCGTGGGCAGCGCCGTGGGCATCATCTTTGGGACCGCTCTCTCTCTCGTGCTTGCAAAAAGCTTTTTCATTCTCAAGAATTTACCGACGGATTTGACCGTTGGCTCGCGTCTGGTAATCTCCTTCGCAGGATTGGTGATCGGGACGGGGATTTGCATCCTGGGCGCGCTTGCGCCTGTCCGGCGCATAAAGCGGATGGAACCCTTGCTTGCAATTAAAGAGGAGTAACCCGTGTCTCAGATTATCGTGCAACACGTCACCAAGACCTACCTGGTCGGAGATCAAACGATACATGCGGTAAAGGACGCTTCCCTCGTGATCGAAAAGGGCGATTTTATCTCCATCGTCGGGCACTCCGGTTCAGGAAAGACCACGCTGCTCTCGCTGCTCGGTGGCATCACCGGACTCACCTC
>JBGPUS010000231.1:0-4418 GCA_041491325.1 Nitrospirota bacterium
CATGCTCAGCGCCGGTTTCGTGAATCAAGAGGAATATGACGGCAGGATCGTGGGCGCGCCCGAGGATGCGAAGACGATTTATAGCTATGACGACCTCGTCTATGTAACGATCCCCGCCAGGCAGACCGTTAACATCGGCGATAAATTTTTGATCTATGCGCCCTTGCACGATGTACAGCATCCGATCCTGAAAAAGACGCGGTTCGGCAAGCTGATCGCGGGGCTCGGAATTCTCCAGATAACGGCCAAGGATGCTTCCGGAAAATATACGGCAAAGATCACGCTTTCCTTTGATACCATAGAAAGAAACAACATGCTCACGCCGTACCAGGAGCCCGCGCTCGTCTTCGATCCGGCACAAAAGAAGGCCAAGGACATCTCGGGATACATCCTCGAAGTAACGGACCGCCGCGCCATAAATGGCCAGACGCATTTCGTGTACCTGGACAGGGGCAGCATGGACGGGGTCGAGCCCGCCGACCGCTTCGTGGTTTATGCAGATACGGAAGCCCGCGAGCCGAGGAAAATTATCGGCGAAGTGCAGGTCTTCGTCGTAAAAGAGCGTACATCAACCGCCGTGGTACGCAGGAGCACGGACACGCTCTCCCGGGGCGAACGCGTGGAATTCAAAAAATAGGGCTCATCCTCCTCTCCTTATCTCACCGTCAGGCGGTGAGCCCGGACTGATCGTGTCCTACTTCATGAACAGGAAGAAACCGTTGAAGAAGTACACGAGCCCGAAGGCGCCCGAGGCCATCCCAAGATACCAGAAATTTTTCTGTTTCATCAATGCGGCGATGGAAGAAAGCAGGATGGCGATCTGCAGGAACATGGCCGCCATGCCGAAAGCGCCTGAATGTTTCTGCATCAGGTCGCGCTGGGCCTCAGATTCCTCGGCCTTTTTCTTGATTTCGGCCTTGTCCTCATCGTATTTCTTCAGCTTCTGTCCGTAGGTATCGATTTTTTTCCTGTAGTCCGCGGCCAGCGAGCCGGACATGCCCGCCCTCGTCGACCGGAGGTCCATTTCGAATTTCTCCATTTGAAGCTCGTAGGCGTAGGCCTTGATGCTCTTGGCCTGGTAGTAGGCCCACTGGTCCGAGGCCTGTGATTGCGACATGACCGACTTTGTCGAGTATCCGCCGCCTTTGAGCGTCGAGAGCGTTGCGCAAACGGCGAAAATTACCGTTGTAAGCGCGAGATAGTTGAGCCACGGTTCTTTCTTTTCTTCTGCCATGAAAAATCCTCCTGTAAAGTTTACCTTCTGGTTTGAGACCGCACATATTACCGAAAAGCCGTTTTTCTGTCAATATTTTTGTCGTAGCAGGAGCGCCCAAGCGCATTGAAATTCTGCCGGTGTCATGATAGAGTTGAAAGAGATGCGTCGCGAAGAAAGGCGTAGAGATGATTATCGGCATTCCGAAAGAAACAAAAACGGAAGAATTTCGCGTCGGCATCACCCCGTTCGGCGTGCAGGACCTCCGGCATGACGGTCATGCGCTCCTCATTGAGCCGGGCGCGGGAATCGGCAGCGGCTTTTCGGACGAAGAGTACGTGCGCTCCGGCGCGGAACTCGTTGAGGTGAAAAAAATATTTGCCCGGTCAGAGCTTATCGTCAAGGTAAAAGAACCGCTCCCGCCCGAGTACGACTTGCTCGGGGAAGGCAGTGCCCTCTTCACGTATCTCCATCTTGCCGCGAACCGCGTACTCACCGAGCTGCTTCTCAGAAAAAAAATTACCGGCCTCGGGTATGAAACCCTGACCAAGGACGACGCGCTGCCCCTGCTCGCCCCCATGAGCGAAATCGCGGGCAGAATGGCGCCGCTCATGGGGGCTTACTATCTCCAGAAATTCAAAGGCGGCGCCGGAATACTTGCGACCGGAGCAAGCGGCGTCAAACCGGGCAAGATCGTGATACTGGGGGCAGGAGTCGTGGGTACAAACGCGGCGCGCGTGGCGTCCCAGCTCGGGATGGAAACCGTCGTCATCAACAAAGACACGGCCCGGCTGCGGAAGATCGATGAATTGTTCATGGGACGAGTAAAGACCCTGCCTGCTACGGCTCAGACCATAGAGGAAGAGGTGCGTGACGCGGACATCGTCATAGGCGCCGTGCTCGTCCCGGGTGGAAGGACCCCGATGCTCATCACGCGACGCATACTCGGGACCATGAAAAAAGGCACGGTGATCGTGGACGTCGCCGTGGATCAGGGGGGGTGCGCGGAAACATCGAGGCCTACGACGCATGATGACCCCGTGTACGAAGTCGACGGCATCGTTCACTACTGTGTAGCGAACATGCCCGGCGCATACCCCCGGACCTCAACGCTCGCGCTCACCAATGCAACTTTGCCGTATATAAAAATCATCGCGGAACGAGGGATAGAAAAGGCCGTCCAGCAGGACCCGATCATCCGGAGCGCATTAAACACGCACCACGGCAAGATCGTGAACACGGCCCTGGCCGAGTCCCTGGGGTTTACGACGGTGTAGAGATAACCATTGGATACAAGGACCAACCTTCGCAGATGAAAACCCACCAGCTTGTTCGATTCTATATTTTCCATGGATTGGTATCACACTAATACAACTCGCCCCCTTTGTCCAGATACCGTACTGGGGTTAGTTTCTGGTAAAACTATACCCCTATGGGGCTACCTGATCGTCGTTTCACGTCAATTTGCTCGATTTTGAGCCTAATCTGTACTTGCTCGTGCTCAAGAATATGGCGCACAAGGTTGTTCGCAGCGAATTGCACGCGGGGTATTGACAAAAACATTAATTTCACTATAATGAAAACATGTTCGATAAAATGAAAACATCTTCACGAAAAGAAAGCGTCCTGGGCGGCGTGCTCGTCAAGACGACCCATCAGAGGGTCCTTGCGCTGTTTCTGGCCGATCCGGCGCGGCATCTGTACGGCTCCGAGATTTCCAAGAAGGTCGGGGTCAGCATAGGCCAGACAAGCAAAATCCTGAACGACCTGCTGCGGGCGAGCGTGGTCGAGAAGGATCGAAAGGGAAAGACCGAGCTTTACTCGCTTGTTGAGCTGACGCCGGAATTAAGGCTTTATAAGTCTCTGAACACTGTCCTGAATATTGCGCCGCTCGTAAAGCGGCTCAAACCGGCGAGCAAAACAATCATCCTGTATGGGAGCTGCGCACAGGGCATGAACACGGAAGACAGCGACCTTGACCTGTTCGTGGTGAGCGGCTCCCGAAACCAAGTATTGGACAGCCTGGCCCGGTTCTCTCCACGGGAGCAGTACGGGTATGCCGGGATCAAACCGGTGATCAAGAGCCCGGCAGAGTGGGCAGGCATGGAAACGAGCGACCCCGTATTCTTCACCGAACTGCAGAAGGGGATCGTACTTTTCGAAAAGAGCGTCAATGAATCCCGACTTTAAAAACTGCATCGACAAGAAAAAACTCTACCGGTCGGAAGCGGCCAAAGCGCTTGCCGGGAAAGAGTTCAAGTCAGCAGGCGACGACCTCGCCGAGGCGGAGCTAAGCCTTTCTCAAAAGCGGTACAAATGGGCTACGATCCAGGCATACTATGCCATGTTCCACGCGGCTCGCGCCCTGCTCTATTCACGGGGCTATCGCGAACGCAGTCATTTTTGTGTCGTTACAGGAATTGAGCACCTTTTCGGAGAGGCCAAACTGATCGATCTCAAATGGGTGCGAGCACTCACCAATGCCATGTCTCTGCGGGAGGATGCCGATTATTCCGACGCCTTTTCTTCGGAAGGCGCTGAAGTGTCTGTTGGAAACGCGAAAGGTTTTGTGCGGGAGGCCGCGCGTATTCTCGGGGCTGGGATAGGCATGAAGTGATTTGAAAACGTCAATGTACAAACGGAATTTTTGCCCTCGTCCATTTTTTTGCATTAGGTCGTCAATGATGCTGTTATCTTCTGAATGAAGTGAAGGGTCTGCTGAAATATTGTAAGGAAGCGAATCCTTCCTGAAGTTGTTGAAATAGCCGTATCTATGACATCGTAGTTTTCTACCAGTTTTTTGCAGATTATTTACCCGCCTTCCCCATACGCATTGCGATAACTTGAGAACAAGGATATATTCGGAACAATCTTGGCAATTATCAAAATATGTGAAAGAGGTGCAAAAAATGAAATCACCCTTTACACAGACGGTAATCAAAATTTTTTTGATGACAATATGCTTAACATTCATTCAAGAGCAATGTCATGGCAATGATGCGGCATATTATGGAGATGGAGCTGATGTATTCCCTCTAGAGAACACAGACATACAGCTGGTTTCAGAATCAATAAATATAAATTATTCTGACATGTCAACTGTAGATGTTCACATGATTTTTAAAAATCTCGGGAAAGATACAACTGTGCAAATGGGTTTTCCTGTTTATTCTGATTCTACAGGTGATGAAGGATATAACTACCA
>JBGPUS010000232.1:0-4411 GCA_041491325.1 Nitrospirota bacterium
AAACACGACGCCCAAAACTACCAGGACCCAAAAGAGCGCCATAAAAATCCAGCCGAACCCCATGCCCCAGCCGCAACCGCTTTCGAACATCATAGGCCGCTCCTCGTAGACTTCACCCTTCCATCAAGGGAGGGGTGAAAGTCATAATCATACCCCTACGTTCCTCGCAATGACGGCTTAGGCTTACGAAACCATCCTACTTAATAGTATAGCAAGAATCCTTGTCGGTTTTTCGCGGCCCAAAGGCTGGTGAGTTTGGTGATTTCGGATGCGTTTCGATACATGAACGATTGAGGAAGGATAAAGAAAAAGGGACGCCGGGCGGGCCGGCGTCCCATCATACGTGGAGGCAAAGTAATTCCATCGGAGCAGTTACTGACTTATCTTTTTCAGCTTATCCTTCGCAAGCGCAGCTTCGTCGGATGAGGGGTGCTCCTTGATGACCTTGTGCAAATACTCCCTGGCCTTGGCATTGTTTTTTTCATTCAGGTACGAGAAGCCGATTTTGAGCTTCGCCCCGGCCGCCTTCTCGCTCTTGGGATACGATTTTATGACCTTGGCAAACGCCTCAATTGCTTTGCTGAAATCCTTCTTGGCGTAGTAACATTCGCCGATCCAGTACTGAGACTTGTCCGCAAGGGCGGCTGTGGGAAACTGGGCGAGATACGCCTGAAACCCGGCGAGGGCGAGATCGAAATTCCCCTTGTCGTAATCGTTTTTTGCCTGGCGGTATATGTCGGAAGGCTCTGATGTCTTCGCGGCAACCGTCGCTTGTTTGGTCGAGGTCGTCGTGGTGACGCCGCTCTGCACCTTTACTTTTGACTCAAGTTCTTCGACTTTCGCGGAGAGTTCCGCTATTTTGAAGCTTTTATCGTCGAGTTTCTGAGTAAGCTCGGCGATTCTGAAGTTGTTTTCTTCGAGCTTTCCCTGGAGCAGTTGGATGTCCGTGGCAAGCTGGTCCGACTTGGCGCCGTAATCCGCCATGGCCTTCTGCAAGTCAGTCGTCCCTTTGACGGTGGTTTCGAGCGCATCAAGGCGTTTCTGCAAGCCGGAGACATCCGGTGCGCGCCCCTTCACCTCGGCCCGGAGGTCGTTCATATCGCTCCGAACCTTGACCAACTCCGCCTGGGGCGCACACGCGGCAAGTGCGAGCAGCAGCGTAACGGGTAAGAAGTATTTTGTCATCGTTCGATTCTCAGTGTTATTAACGTAACGCTCGTCCGCTCACACTGACGCGCTGCCTTACTCAGCAGCTACGTCGTCTCTCCGGTTTTTCTGCATGCAGCTTTCGCTGTTTTCGGAGCAGACCGGCTTTTCTTTGCCGTAGCTGATGAGTGAAATCCGCTTCGCGGCAATGCCCAGATCAGTAAGATATTTCTTGGCGCTTGCGGCGCGGCGCTGGCCCAGGGCCTGATTGTATTCTTTCGTACCCCGCTCGTCGCAGTTTCCCTCGATTCTGACCTTCACGTTCGGGTTTGCCTTCAGGTAATCGGCATTTGCCTTCATCACGCTCTTTGCGTCATCGCGGACAAAAGACTTGTCGAAATCGAAGTAGATCGGTTGCAAACCCGCCGCGGCCGCGGCAGCGCGCTCTTTGGACTCTTCCTTTGCCGCTTCGGACTTCGCTTCTTCCTTCGTCGTTTCCGGCTTCGCTTCTTCCTTCACGGGCGCGGCTTCTTTCTTGACTTCCGGCGACGAGGTCACCGCGGCCTTTTTGGGGCAACCCCAAAGGACCAAGCCGAGTGATGCGATCAAAACGAAAAACACTATTTTCCTGCTTGTCATATGTTCCTCCTTGCGTAAATCGTTTTTGTTAATAACTATTCGAATAGCATGAGACAACGATGCGGGCTGCGAAGCACCACTTTTTTTGTTACGATTAAAGATAGCATACACGCGGAATGTTGTCAACGGAAAACCACTTCTGCGTCATCAATCGGCATTGTGATTGTCCTCACATTCGCCGCTTCGTGCGTCTTCACGACGAGAAAGCCACGGACGCCTTCCCTGATAGCCGACCTGAGCTTCGATACAAACTAAGTACTATTGCTTTTGCCGAAATATATGCTAACCTTTCAATATGTGTTGACGAAGCAGCCGTCGAAATGATACGGCACTGCTCAATCTCAAACCGAGGAGGGACGTTATGCCGATGATGGAAGCTGCAAAAAAAATAAAAGCGACTGCAAATGATACGGAGAACACCGCTGCCCGGGACGTGGAGTTGACGTTTTATTCTCCGCAGGCTAAAAAAGTCTGCATCGCCGGAGATTTTAATAATTGGAACACAAAATCAATGCCCCTGAAAAGAGACAGGAACGGGGTCTGGAGAATTAAGCTCAGGCTTCCTCGGGGGAGACATGAATATAAGTACTTCGTGGACGGGGAATGGGACCAGAATGTGCCAGGCGGGGAATGCGTGCAAAATGCCTTCGGCACGAAGAATTGCGTCATGAATATCCAGTAAGGGGCCTTTGGATTTGCAGATGAAAAATAACTGGCCTTTTTCAGATCCGCGCAGTACGGTGGTTTTTACGACCCTGGATTTCGTAGAAAAGCGTAAACCAATCCTGCGCGTTACGCACAACGAGACCAACGGCGCGTGGCAGTTTGACACGGAAGAAACAGCTGCTGCCGTTGATGCCAGGATCACCGCTCTGGGAGAAATTCTATTCCTTGACCCGTCGCTCGTTGCGCTCGCCGATCTTCCACGGGGCTGGATCGCTGTTCGTGCTTCGTTCACCGCGCAGTGGAAGCGACACTCCATGAAAAAAAGTGACGGTGATATTGCGGCCTAACTCGCGGCTGAAAAAAACTGCGAGTAAGCCCGTAGCCGTCTCCCGCTACCTCATATTTTACTTGCCGAAAAAATTACCGTATCGCCTGGCAGGTGAAAATCCTAAATGAACCATGTAACCGATGTTGCTCGTCATCAGTGTTTATCTGTGGTTCCATCCGTCGTTTTTAGTTACTAAAGAATCAAATTCTTCTCAAAAACGGCAAGAACATTTGCCGCAAAAAAGCACAAGAGACGCAAAAGAATATTTTCCCCTGCGTTTTTTGCGCCTCTTTGCGGCTAATCGATTTTGAATTTCTCGTGTTCTTCGTGCTAAAATAGTCTTATGCTCCGGCTCGTCCGGGTTAGGTTAAATTGATCGGTCGCACACTAAGGCGCGGCACTCGCAGGATTCAAGAAGTTCTCTGCGCCCTCCGGACAGGACTCCATGGATTTTCTCGGAAAATTGGGCATAGAACAAATTAACCCCGGGACCTCAACCGGCAATTGGTGGTCTCCGGACACCGAAGGCGGCCTGATCGACGTTGTTTCTCCCGTGGACGGCAAAAGCATCGCCGACGTGAACCAGACGTCCGCGGCGGCTTATGAAAAAACGATATTGACTGCCGAGTCGGCTTTTGTTCATTGGCGCTCAGTTCCGGCGCCGAAGCGCGGCGAGCTCGTCCGCCGGATCGGCTTAAAACTTCGCGCCTGCAAAGAGCCTCTCGGCGCCCTGGTCTCGTATGAGATGGGCAAGTCCTTGCAGGAAGGACTCGGAGAGGTCCAGGAGATGATCGACATTTGCGACTTTGCCGTGGGCCAGTCGCGCATGCTGCACGGTTTCACCATGCACTCGGAAAGGGAGCAGCATCGCATGTATGAGCAGTATTATCCGCTCGGTGCCGTCGGAATCCTGACGCCATTTAATTTTCCCGTGGCAGTATGGTCCTGGAACGCCATGATCGCCGCGGTTTGCGGCGACGTGACGATCTGGAAGCCCTCGCCCAAGGCCCCGCTTTCCGCCATTGCCGTACAAAAGGCCGTAGCCGAAGTCATGAAGGAGAACGGACAGCCCGAAGGGATCTTCTGCCTCGTGACCGGCCAGGGCCCGGCTATCGGCGAACTGATGTTCAATGACCCGCGCCTGCCGCTCATCTCCTTCACGGGCTCCGCTGCCGTAGGCCGACACGCGGCCCAGGCAACGGCCAAGCGCTTGGGAAAGATCCTTCTGGAATTGAGCGGCAACAACGCGATCATCCTTACTGAACACGTTGATCTGAAGCTCGCTCTCCGGGCCGTCCTGTTCGGGGCAATCGGCACGGCCGGGCAGCGCTGCACCACCACGCGCCGCCTCATCATTCATGAGTCTGTTTATGACAAGGTCCGGGACGCGCTGGTAAAAGCCTACAAAGGGCTGCGCATCGGCGACCCCCTGGACGAAAAAAACAATCTCGGGCCCCTGATCGACAAAGCCGCTGTTTCCGCATTCTCCGCAGCCCTCGAAGCGGGCAAGGCCCAAGGCTGCCGCTTGATTCAAGGAGGGGAAACGCTCTCAGGCAAGGGATATGAATCCGGCTGCTACGTGGTCCCCGCTCTTGTCGAGGCGGAAAACCGGTTCCCCATCGTGCAGCAGGA
>JBGPUS010000233.1:0-4405 GCA_041491325.1 Nitrospirota bacterium
GGAAGGTTTACGAGCGTGGGAGATGAAAGACCGATTTCCGTGGGCGGGGGGAGCTGCTCCTGTCGAAGACCGGTGTAGCCGGTCGGGATCAATACCGGGAACGAAATGGGCCGCTGGTTGCTCGACGTCCCGATGGCCGCCGTAAACTGGTAGGCCGTAAAGTTCGTGCTGTCGAAGGTAACGCCCCGGTCCTGGATCTCCTGGAGCGTGAGCTGGCGCGTGGTAACGCTCGTGATCAGCGGGTCGCTGATGGATTCGATGGTCACGGCCTGGGGCGTTGCGCCGAAGAGCAGCGTGCCCGAGCCGTCATAGAGCTTGATGTTCGCGAGGGTGTACTTGCCCAGGACCGGAAGCGTGGGAAGCATGAAGGGCTTGCCCGGAGTCGTCGTGAGCATTTGCGGCGTCTGGTACGCCGGGCCGGTAAGCTCGCCGGTGATCTTGTAGTCCTTGGGCATCTGATCGAGCACGTCCTGTGAAAGGGTGATGCCCGGCGCGAAGAAGTTTGTGAGCACCTGCGAGGCAATGCCCTTGGGCACGGCCTGGTATTCCGGCGACGCGTTGAGACCAATGCCGACGATGGTGAAATCCATGGTCGCCAAAGACGTCGATGCCTGCTGGGCGGATGATACGCCGCAGAGGCTGAGGGTGAGGAGCAGGGACGCTAATATATTGAGAAGTCTTTTCATAGAATCCTATAATGGGACGCAGATTTGCGCAGATGCACGCAGATTAAATTCGCTTAATTCTTTAAATCCGCCTTTTCCGCCTTCATCCGCGTCCAAATCTATTTTCTTGAATTCTCAAATGCCCTTCTTTTCACTTCCGGTTTCGGCCCGAAATTCACAAGCAAACCAACTTCGATATTAGTTGCCTTCAAATAATTCAACAACTGGGCTTCGTGCTCTGCCGCTAAATTCTTTGCGGCCTTTATTTCGACAATAATGCAGTTCTCCACCATTATATCCGCGAAGTATTCTCCTACAACCTTACTGTCGTACAACACTTGAATGGGACTTTGCGCGGTTGCCGCAATCCCAATCTTTGTCAGCTCAATAAGAAGCGCATTTTCATAAACCTTCTCCAGAAAGCCATAACCAAGGGTGTTGTACACATTGTAAAAAGCCATGATGACTTTTTCTGAAAGATCTTTAAACTTAAAATCAACCATGCCAAAAATTCCTAATCCGTCTTTTCTGCGTTCATCTGCGTCCCATATAGGTTTTATCTTTTTCCTGGTGTTTCCACCGTATACGGCGAAAATTCCGTCCCTGATACTGCTCTAATTTTGTAGTAATACATCGTCCCCGCAGTCGCACTCGTGTCGTTGTACTTCAGCACTCCGCCATTCACCGTACCTACGGTTGTACTAACCCCACCGGCAGATGTCGCGCGTGAAACCTCATACCCAGTCACGCAGCCGGGGTCTTGCGGCGATGCAACCCAGGTGAGGTACAGGTCGTTGATCGACGAGGCAGCTGCAATATTCGTCGGCGCATCAGGACCGGAGGGCACATTCGGCTCATCCTGCCAGGTCCATTTGAGGATGGAGTAGGCGTCCGGAGTGCGCTTCCCGCCCAATTGCTTCTGAAGCAAATCCTGAGGATGCGCTCACAATAAACCTCCGTTAAATTTTATAGAAAAAGGGCGGCTTCTAGCGGCCGTCTCGTCTGGAGATGCCTCGCACCGGTCCAGATAAGCCCGGCGGCGAAAATGACCCGCAAGGGCCCCCTCGGGAAGAAATTGGGCCGTGGTGCCGCCGAGGTAGGTCCCGATCAGTATCCCGGGAATCAGTCCTGCCAGCAGGTTTGTCCTCACATTTTTCAGCTTCCAGTTAGTATAGGCGCCCACGCTCCCTGCCGGGACCATGGCCAGAAGCGAGCTGCCCTGCGCTACGTACTGAGTGAAACCGGTAAGAAGCACCATGGCGGCACCATAATGGTCCCGCCGCCGACCATCATGCCCGACAGAAATCCCGTGAACACGCCGGTCGACAGCAAGACGGCAACTTTCATCCAGCCCGTCTCCATTCCCTGAACATGCGGTAGATAGGATTTACTCAAGAGCAGGACTGATACGCACACCAGCAAACCGCCATCAGTTGTGACCGTGCTCGAAACAACGATCTTCCCGTGATATAGCTGTTACTGTTTTTTCACGTGAGCCACAAGCCCGCGGCAATTGCTTTCTTGCCACTGTCCCTGGTGGAGGGCCGCCCGTGAATAAAGTCAGTCTGAATCCGCTTTCTTCTATGTTCCTTCCCCCACTTTCGTTGCTGTCCGTATTCCATCCGTCGCTCGATTTAATAATGCGGCGGTTAACGATCAGCCATCTGCACAATCGTCCCAGCACGAGCATCAGCCACAAGAGAAAGCAAGGGTTCGTAATTATTTCGGCATCACGATCGAAGCCGGCGAGATGCGCCAGGGACCCGGCAAAAGAACTCATAATAGGCACGCTGCCGAAAAAAAACATAGCGACTTGACTTCCTCCGATCCGTATTTTCGTGTGTGGCTGAATAATCGACTACTATTGGCAAACCTCGCCGCTTGGAGAAAGTACGGTGGGCAATGTTCTCCCCACATATGAAATTATCTCGCTCAGCTTGCTTTGCTTGCATAAACTCGATATGTGATTGTATTCTTCGTAATGCCGACCCTTGACATTTCTGCCGTTTTCTTTCCAGTAGCGATTTAAATATTGTGCAATGGAATTGAGGTCCCCGCTTTCCCTTATTACCATGTCCAGCCCCCGGTAAAAACCATCAAACATAAAGACCGGCTTGGTCTTTATTGCCGCTTTAGTAACCGTCGGCAATTTCACCCCAAGCTCTCGCAGTTCATTCTCAAATTCAGACTTGCTCATCCCGATTCCACGGCCAAATGATGCTATGAACCGGGCATTCTCATTAGTATTTTTGATATTCCGTATAAGATCCGCCGCTTCCTCAATCGCATTATGCCGATCAAGCGGAGAGAGGTCGCTGGTCATATGCTTCCCGAGCCAGGTCCCCCCGGGGATGGCCTCTTTCAGGCAGCTTTTAAACAACGTGGCGCGCTCCGCGTCTTCGTTTATTTTGCCTGCATCCATAAATTTTTTGGAGCTCACAACGGTCGGCGTCAAGTTGTTGTATGCAAACATGGATATGAGCGCTTTTGTGCAGCCACGGTTCCCGGCATCGTCTCCATCAAGCCACAAGACGAATTGCAAGGCCCCAGCCTCCAAGAGGTATTCAATCTGGTCCTTATTCATGGAACTGCCGCCAAGGCCGACTACGTTTTTATGACCGTTAAGCGCGAGCGCCTGCACGTCCAGATGGCCCTCAACAACTAAAACGGATTTTTTCCCCTTGATATGAGCTGCGGCTTTGAAGAGATTATAAAGAAAGGATTTGTCCAGATCGGGGGTGTGCTTGTACTTTCTTAGATCCTCGCCGTTCCGGTCCTTGCCCTCTTTTACTATCCTGAAGGTAAGGCCCGATATCTTCCCCTGCTGGTTGTAGTGCGGCAGCATCATCTGATAATTGTAGGCCATGCCGTGGCTTACCAGCCCGCTTTTTTTAACCAGGTTCTCGGGAAAGCTCTCAATAATCTGTTCGCGCAGCTCAGGCAAATAGGCGCCTAACTCGGTCTGGCGGATATCTTCCGTATGAAATCCGCGAACGTCGAGGTACGAACGAACGTCTTCAACCTCCTTACCGGCCCCGGTCAAAAGCAGCGCGCGCGCCAGTTCGTAGGTCTTCGTGTAAAGCGCGATCATTTCAGGCGCAATAACGGGTTTGGGCTTTGGGGGCGCTGGAACGAAAACCGTACGGGGGCGCGCGGGGTCCGGATGGTAATTCCCGGGAGCTATTTTCCTTGCTGCCTCGATCGGCTCTATGCCGTCATACTTGGCCACAAAATCAAATACGTCTCTGCCGGCGCCGCACCCGAAGCAGTGGAAGGTTTGCGAGACGGGATACACGGTAAAAGAAGGGGTTTTTTCCTGATGAAAGGGGCAAAGCCCCCTGTATATCTTGTCGCTTTCCCTTTTGAGATCCATGTAGCCGCCAATGACCTGCACGATGTCGACACTTGCTTTGATGGCTTGAAAATCTATTTTGTCGGTATATTTGATATCCGTGGTCATTGTCTGAAACCCCTCCCTGTGTCGATCAACTGAACCTCTCCCGGCATAAATGCCGGGGTTCTAAAAACCTTTAACCCAATCCCTCTTCCGGGCTCTCACGGCTGGCAGGCGCCAGCCGTTACAACATCCCAAACATCGGTTTTGGTATGGTCTTCTTTCACAGACGATCCACTCTGTCTCCGGCCGAGGCCGAAGCTTTGGGGGAAAGCAGCCCCCGCATTTGCAGATTGTTGAAGCAGTCTCGATACCGCCTGCGCGAGGAGCGGTTCCGCACCCGGCC
>JBGPUS010000234.1:0-4357 GCA_041491325.1 Nitrospirota bacterium
AGCAACAAAGAAACCAACGTCGGCAGGATGCCTCTCAAGAAGTTTCTCGACGCGGGTATTACCGTGGGCCTCGGCACTGACAGCCTGGCAAGCTCACCAAGCCTGAACATGTGGGACGAGATGCGGTATGCGTTCCGGATTCATAAGAAGGATGGCATTACGGCAGAGGATATTTTCCGACTTGCAACCATCGGCGGCGCAAAGGCGCTTGGGATGGACAAAGAAATCGGCACGCTTGAGCCGGGCAAGAAAGCTGACATTATCGCCGTGCCGCTGCCCAAAAAAAATACCGGGGATCTTTATTCTGACTTGCTCAGGGAAACGAAATCCTGTATTATGAGCATTGTGAATGGTAAGATTCTGTACAAGGAGCCGTAATCCCGCCTGCCGGACCAACAACGAATACATGAATATTGACAGCATCAAAGAAAAAGTCCTTTCCAATAAACGCCTCACGCGTAAAGATGGAATCACGCTTTATAAGTCGAATGACCTCCTCACCCTCGGCCGCTTGGCATCGCATGTTGCGAAGAAAAAGAACAGCAACCGCGTCTATTTCGTGCGTAACATGCACATCAATCCCACGAACATCTGCGTGAACCGTTGCAAGTTCTGCGCGTTCAGCAGGAGCAAGGGGGAGCTGGGCGCGTATGAGATGAGTATCGAGGACATTTTAAACAAGGCCCGGAGCGCAGAAAAAGGCGTACGCGAGCTCCATATCGTTTCCGGACTTCATCCCGACCTGCCCTTCGAGTGGTACCTCGACATGCTGCGGGCGTTGAAAAAAGAATTCCCGAAGATCCATCTTAAAGCGTTTACCGCCGTGGAAATCGACTACCTGTCGAAAATCTCCGGATTAAACGTGAAAGACACGCTGTTGAAGCTCAGGGACGCGGGTTTAGGTTCTCTGCCCGGTGGTGGGGCCGAGATATTCAACACAGACGTTCGCAATACGCTCTGTGCTGAGAAAATAAGCGGCGACAGGTGGCTTGAGGTAATCAAGACAGCTCATAAGGCCGGGCTCAAGACGAACGCAACCATGCTTTATGGTCATATTGAGTCGTATGAAGATCGCATAGACCATTTGCTCCAGCTTCGCGCCCTCCAGGACAAGACCAACGGGTTCCAGGCCTTCATCCCGCTCAGCTTTCATTCTCAAAATACCGAGATCAAGAAGTCCGCTTATACGACGGGCTTCGATGACCTCAAGACGCTTGCCATTTCCCGACTGATGCTCGACAACTTCGACCACATCAAAGCGTACTGGGTCATGCTCGGTGAAAAGATCGCCCAGGTGTCGTTAAACTTCGGCGTGGACGATCTTGACGGCACCGTAGTCGAAGAACGTATAACGAAAGCGGCCGGCGGGACTACTGACGGAAGCATGACCAAGGATGATATCGTTCATCTTATAAAAGAGGCGGGACGTACGCCGGTTGAGCGGGATACGATTTATAACATCGTGAAGGTGTGGAAGTAGCAGCAAGAACCACGCAAGCGAGACCAGATTCCCGATTAACCCTTCGGGAATGACCGTCTTTGTAAGTTTTTGTCATCCCCGAGCGTTTCTGTCGGGGATAGGGTTTATAAACAGAAGGGGTATTGCAGTTTCATGCAAGCACAGTTAAAAAAAATAATCTCGAAAGTCTCACGTGAAAAACGTCTCACCGCGGATGAAGGCCTTGCGCTCTTCAAACACGCGGACCTTTTGACCATCGGCGAGCTTGCGAACGATATCCGCAAACGTTTTCATCCTGAGCGGCGCGTTACGTTCATCGTGGATCGCAACATCAACTACACGAACGTGTGTGTAAACAAGTGCGCCTTCTGCGCGTTCTACCGGGAAGCGGATAGTCCCGAGGCATACATTTTATCGAAAGAAGAAATCTTTGAAAAAATAGAGGAGACGATTGCCCAGGGCGGCACGCAGATCCTGATGCAGGGCGGCGTTCACCCCGAACTCGGGATGGACTATTTCGAGGACCTCTTCTCGTCGATCAAATCGCGCTTTACGATCCAGGTCCATTCTCTCTCCCCGGCGGAAATAACTTTTCTCGCACAAAAGGCCGATATAAGCGTAACCGACGCTCTTAAACGTCTGCGTGCTTCCGGCCTGGACTCCATCCCCGGCGGAGGCGCGGAAATTCTTGTGGACCGTGTCCGGAAAAAGGTCAGCCCGAACAAGATCCGGTGGAGGCAATGGGCCGATGTCATGAAAAAAGCCCACAAACTCGGTATGCCCACGTCCGCGACCATGATGTTCGGAAGCCTGGAAACTGACAAGGAGATCATTGAACACCTGGTCAAGCTGCGGGATATTCAGGACGAAACAAGCGGGTTCACCGCGTTCATTCCCTGGACGTATCAGCCCGGTAATACAAAACTCGGCGGTCGCACGGCAACTGCGGTCGAATACCTTAAGGTGCTCGCCCTCTCGCGCGTTATGCTGGACAATTTTGAGAATATCCAGGCCTCGTGGGTCACGCAAGGAGCGAAAATCGCTCAGGTCGCCCTTGAGTTCGGCGCAAACGACTTTGGCAGCACTATGATAGAGGAAAATGTCGTGGCAGCGGCGGGAATAACGTTCAGGATGACCAAGCAGGAAATCGTGAATTTAATCAAAGACGCCGGGTATAGTCCGGCGCAGCGCGATACAAGGTACAACATTCTCCGGTGCGAATAAAAATATTGGTCTCTCGATTCCATTGAACTTAAAACAGAAAAGCTTTTAAGAACTAACGACTTACGTTACCTTTTCACAAACGCTGTTGACAACCTGTTATTAACTCTGTGAATATAATTATTTTGAAGGCTTCCTTTGCGCTTTAAATGCAAATTGCCTAAAAAGAAGGCATGGAAAACCCAATAAATGCATATAGTTATATAATTTCAACTAAATTTATCCGTTCTTTTGCTTCTTTTATCCTTACCGTTATTTTTTTGCCGATATGCTCTTCTTTTGCACCGTAAATATGCGCCCGGAGGTAATTATCCGTTAATCCCGTTAAGAGGCCGGTATTTGCATCTGCCTTGTCTTCAACCACCACCTCCAGCTCAGTTCCCTCGTGTATTTTCCTAAATTGCAAATTCTTTTGCGTTCCGAGATTTCGGAGCGTTTCTCCCCTCTCTTTTTTTACCGACTCCGGTATTTGCCCCTTCATATCCGCCGCCGGTGTTCCCGGTCTGCGTGAGTAGGTAAAAACGTGCAGATGCGTCAAGGGAGACTTCTCCACAAGCCGAAGGGTATTCTCAAACTCGTCATCGCCTTCGCCCGGGAATCCGACCATGACATCTGCTCCCAGAGCTATGCCGGGAACCTGTCCGGCAATAGTCTCGACCAAATCACGGTAGAACCCTGCAGTATAGTTCCTTTTCATGGACGCCAAAACAGCATCATCCCCGCTCTGAAGCGGAATGTGCAGGTGCCTGCAGAGGCCGTTGCCGAGAAAGCCGATCAGATCCCGGGTGATTTCTCCGGGCTCGATGGAACTAATCCGTATTCTGGTCTCGCCCCGCGAGGCGATAAGCTTCCTGAGAAGTCCGGTAAGATCGGTCTTCGAGCCTAGATCGTTGCCGTAGGTCCCGATGTGGATGCCGGAAAGCACTACCTCCGGGCAGTTGTCCCGGACCAGCCGTTTAAACTCCCTCAACGCTTCATCCGGCGCGATGCTCCGTGAATTTCCTCTGGCAAGAGGCACGATACAATAGGAACAGCGATTGTCGCAGCCGTCCTGAATTTTGAGGAAAGCGCGCGTCCTGCCCCTCACGGTTTTATCAGCGGCGACGTCACTACTCATGCCGACTGCAATCGGCGGTCCGGAGTTAGTGGCCGCAACATATTGAGCGATTGCAGTCTTGTCGCGATTGCCGAATACAAAATCGACGCCCGGAATATTTTTTATTTCATCTGGCCGAATTTCCGCGTAACAGCCCGTGACCAGGACTTTTGCGCCCCGTCCCCTTCGCACTGCCGATCTGATCGCCTGGCGGCATTCATAATCGCTCTTCGCGGTCACCGAACAGGTATTGATGACGTAGACGTCCGACTCCCCGTCAAAAGGCACGATCGTGTCGCCGCGCGCCTCAAAGTCCCGTCTCATGACGTCCGTTTCAAACTGGTTGATTTTGCATCCAAGCGTGGTAAAAGCTATTCGCATATCGTTCCGGAGAGAGAGCTTGCGCCTGCTGAAGTGATCTTTACCCGAACAAGAGAACCGATGAGGTCGGCTGATCCGACGACGTTTACGGCTTTATTGCCCCGGGTTCTTCCTGAGAGCTTCCCGCCCTTCTTGCTGAAGCCGTCGATAAGGACCTCCAGGACTGCTCTGATCAGTTCTTTGTTCCGCGCCATGCCGAT
>JBGPUS010000235.1:0-4352 GCA_041491325.1 Nitrospirota bacterium
CATTCCGGCAGGGAATGAGCGAAATGAGCGCCGGCCTTGACGGTTAAAACCGCGGTCGATGCCATCAGGAGCGAGGCCATCACATCTATGGAACCGTTGAGACTATAGGCGATGGCGCCTGAAATGCCGGTAAAGATCAGCGCCACGAGGCTTGTGCCGTGCGCCCGGTGCTGGTCGACGTTGAAGACGCTCACCATGAGCGGTATCATGATGACTCCGCCGCCCACGCCGACAAGTCCGCCGAAAATCCCCGCGAAAAAACCGATTGCGCAACTGGCCACGGATGGGGGGAGTGAACGGACCGTTTCCAGAAATTTTATTTTCTGCATTGTGTTGCCTGCTTTCGCCGGGAATCCGTGCATGGTAAGCCGAAGCAATATAGTCCGATCCGGGCATTCGCCGAAGTACGAAACAAATAAAGCAACGTGCACCGTGAAAGGACGTTACTAAAACGCGCGGCGAATGTCAAGCAATTCATATATAAATATTATACGGATATCTCTCGTTGCCCGGCCACATGACGAAATTGTAAAATTGCCGACAGGTTCGGTAACATGCTTATTGCGTCTCTGATATAATATAATAGACGGGTTTTCGAGATGTTACGTTGAGTTGAGTTGAGCAGGCCATGTGAATAGGTATGCCGCGAAACGGCTGAACGTGAGGAGGTCCTAAATGGAGACAGCGGTAGGTGTGGGGTATAGCGCCAAACGGAACCCTTCCGAGGCGGGGAAAGAAGCGGCCCTTAAGGCCCTGGAGCGGGCAGGAATTGCAAAACCCGATTTTGTCTTTGTCTTTGCCACTGTCGGCTATGACCAGAAGGTTCTCATACATGCAATACGGGAAGCGACCTCAAACGCTCCTTTAAGCGGTTGTTCCGGAGAAGGGGTAATAACGCAGGGGACAGCCGAGGAGACAAATTTCGGCGTTGCCGTCATGACAATACGCTCCGATGAACTCACGTTTCACCATGCCCGTGTTAAGGAAATAGGAAAGAGCGCCCATATTGCGGGAGAGCGGCTTGCGGCCGATATAAAGCCTTTTGTGGCCGCCGACAGCATTGCTTGCTTTCTTTTTGCCGATGGGCTGGCCTTGAATTTTGATCCCTTCCTAGCAGCCTTTCAAAAAACGCTCGAACATAAAGGCACGCTCCCGCTCTTCGGCGGGTTGGCCGCGGACAACTGGACCTCCTTAAAAACCTACCAGTATCATGATGACGATGTTTTCTCCGACGGCATATCCTGCGTCGTCATGTCGGGAAAAGGCGACATCGCATGGGGCGTCGACCATGGCTGTACGCCGGTCGGGGCCAAACGCACGATAACGCGCGGCAAAGGGAACATCATAAACGAGATTGACGGGATGCCGGTCCTTAATGCGCTCAAGGAATATACCGATGAAAACGATACGGACGACTGGAACAAAACATCTTTGAATCTGTGTCTCGGGTTCAAGACGCCGGAACTCCTAAAAAAGACCTATGGAGATTACATCGTCCGGTACATGATGGGAAGAAATACCAAGGAGGGCTCGGTAACAATCCAGTCCGATGTCCAGGAAGGCGCCGACCTCTGGATCGTCCGCCGCGACAAGGAATTGATGAAAAGCGGCGTCCGAACGATAGCCGCCCGGATAAAAGACAAGGTGGGCTCAAAGAGGCCGAAATTTGTCCTGCATTTTGAATGCGTAGGCCGGGGAAAAGTCGTTTTCAACGACAAGGAAAAGCACGAGTTGCTGGTGTCTCTTCAGAAAGATATCGGGGAAGACATACCGTGGCTCGGTTTTTACGGGTATGGAGAAATCGGCCCCATCGAGAAACAAAATTGTTTTCATAACTTCACGTCCGTGGTGGCCGCCATATACTGAGCGGCGGGTTGAAGAACGCTGGTGCCCTATGCGGAAAGACGAGAGTCCCGATCAGCTTCCGACGGACCTTGTTCAGGAAATTACGAGACTGCGGCAGGAATACGAGGTCGTATCCCAGCAGGTCAAACAGCTGATCAAAACGGAGAGTAAACTCTATGCCTACCAGGAGAAACTTGACGCCCAGGTAAAGGAATATAAAAAACTCTACGAATTAAGCAAAAATTTCAACCTGACTTTTGATGTCCCGAAGCTCTTCGAATACACAATCGATTATGTAATCCATCAGCTCGAATATGAACGCGTCCTTATTTTCCTTCATATCGAAAATTCAGGCGTCTATGCCGTCCGCGCGCTTGATGGATATTACGGTGAACGTGAAAAGATTAAAGCAGCGGAGCTCGTTCTCAGAGAGGACGATCCCCTCCTCGCGCCGTTCCTTGAGGGCGCCGAATATCTGATCTGCAAGGCGGACACGAAACAAGAGCTCCTCGCACAGTGCCGCGTTAAGCTGCTCATGGACGAATATCTGATCTATCCCCTCGGCCCCCCCACGCGGCCTCGTGCCCTTCTGGCCGTCGGAAATTCCGCGGGAAACGCCGCTTTTTATCAAAGAGTGACCGACAGCGAAAGCGCGTTGCTCGGCGTGGGTAATCTTGCGGGGCTTCTGACCTCTTCGATCGAAAATCATTTCTTTTACGTCAGTATGGAGAAGGCTCTCGAACAGGAAAAACGCGCCGAGGCAAAGTACCGCGGCATTTTCGAGAACGCCGCGGAGGGGATTCTCCAGACCGCTCCCGACGGCCGGTTCCTCAGCTGTAACCCCGCCGCCGCCGCCATTTTAGGCTACGCCTCTCCCGCGGAACTGATCGAAAGAGTGCCCATGATCACGCAGCTGTATGTATCTCCCGAACGCCGCGGCAAACTCTATGAGCTGATGCGCGACTCGGGTGAAGTAAAAAATTATGAGGCGGAATTTTATCGAAAGGACGGAAGCAAGCAGTGGGTGCTGATCAGCGCCAGGGCCGTGTTTGACAAAAACCGCGAAATCCTCTATGTGGATGGAATGATCCTGGATATCTCCGAACGAAAAAAGGCGGAGGATGAGCTGCAAAAAGCCCACGACGAGCTGGAAGCGAGGGTGCGGATGCGCACCTCGGAGCTTTCCGTCGCGAATGCACAGCTTCATCAGAGACAGTTAGAGACGTCGGCCCTCTACCAGGTGTCTTCGGTCATAAACCGGTCGATACGCATGGACGAACTTCTTAGTGAGGTATTGAACACTCTTTCAAACCTTAACGTTTTTAAAATCGATAAAGGAATAGTCTTTATCATTGAAGGCGACAGGATGAAAATGACCGCTCACGTGGGGCATTCGGATGCATTTTTGAAACTGCACGCCGATATGCGCGTCGGAGACTGCCTCTGCGGCATCGTTGCGCAAACAGGCGAAATGCTTGTATCCGCGAATTCCGCGAAGGACAACAGGCACACGCTCGCCGATGCCGACACGCCGCCCCACGGGCACCTTATCGTGCCGCTTAAAACAAAAGACCGGGTTGAAGGAGTTCTGGACCTTTATACGCCCGTGGACGCGGAAATTGACGAGGACAAGGTAAAACTGCTGCTTTCAATCGGGAATCAACTGGGCATAGCCATTGAGAACGCAAGGCTGTATGAGAAAACAAGGGCGCTTTCACTCCGCGATTCGCTTACCGGCTTATGGAACCATGAGGAGCTCCTCCGCATTCTGGGGCTGGAACTGGCGAGGGCCGATCGGGAAGGGAGCACAGTCGGCGTGATCATGGCCGATCTCGACCATTTTAAGCTGATCAATGATACCTACGGCCACATGGCGGGAGACGCCGTGCTGCGTACGGCCGCCAAGAGGATGCTTTCGCTGTTCCGTTCTTACGATGCCGTAGGCCGCTACGGGGGTGAGGAATTTGTAATTATCCTGCCCGGATGCGATAGGAAGAACATCATGGGAATCGCGGAACGGCTTCGTAAGACGATCGGAGACGCCCGCATGGATACCCCGGCGGGGCTGATACCGGTCACCATGAGCCTTGGGGTCGCCGTCAGCGATACGGGAAAGAGACGAAGCGTGGAGGCGCACGTCCATGCCGCTGATCTGGCCCTTTACCGGGCAAAAGCGAATGGCAGAAACCGGGTTGAATTTGCTTCCGACGATGAGTAAACCTAAAAAGAGCAGTTGGACACTGAAGAACCGGATTAACCTATGATAAAGGCGGATAAATCCTGAAACAAAGCTTTCTCCTTTTGGGTGAACCGATAAACAACGGTTCTGGAATGGAGTATTGAGCGTGCCTAAAAAATCGATTAGCGCGCGGTTCCGCATCGGTCTGACGCTGGTGGCGTCCATTGGATGCACCGAACTGCTCATTATGGTCATATTTAGATTCATACGTATCGAAACATGGATGCCGCCTCTTCTCGTGGATCTGACGGATACCCTGCTCTTATGC
>JBGPUS010000236.1:0-4350 GCA_041491325.1 Nitrospirota bacterium
ACATGAAAAAAATATTCGTCATAGACACCAACGTATTGCTGCATGATCCCCAGGCGATCTTCGCTTTTCAGGACAACGATGTCGTGATCCCCATCGTGGTGATCGAAGAGCTGGACAAGTTTAAAAAGGGCATCGATGAAATCGGAAGGAACGCGCGCCAGGTATCGAGGATCCTCGACGAGCACCGGCTCAAAGGCAAGCTTTCGCAGGGGGTCCTGCTGAAAGGCGGCGGCTGTCTGCGCGTCGAGTTGAACCATCAATCCCCGGCGCTCCTGCCGAACGAACTTATCGCGACCAAGGCCGACAACCGGATCCTCTCCACGGCGCTGAACCTCAAGAACGACGGCCTCCCCGTGGTCCTCGTGACCAAGGACACGAACCTGCGCATCAAGGCCGACGCACTCGGGCTGCGCGCGGAAGACTACGAATCCGATACGATAGCGATTGATGAACTCTATTCGGGTGAAGCGGAGCTTTTGGTGGGCCCCGGCGCCATCGACGAGTTCTACGCAGGCGGGGAATTGCCGGCTGCCGCGCCCAAGCCCCGTCCGAACCAGTACTTCCTGCTCAAAAACAGCGCCAATCCGTCCCAGACGGCGCTGGCGCGGTATGACCGGCAAAAGGACGCATTCGTGCCTATTGCGGGCGCCAAGCATGGGGTGTGGGGAGTTAATCCGCGAAATAAACAGCAGCAGTTCGCGCTTGATCTGCTGCTGAACGACGAGATCCGCATGGTAACGCTCGTGGGCAAAGCCGGGACCGGCAAGACTCTGCTTGCGCTCGCCGCGGGCCTCGAAAAGACGATTGAGGCGCGGACGTTTCTGAGACTCGTGGTTTCCCGTCCGGTCTTTCCGCTCGGCAAGGACATCGGGTTCCTGCCCGGGGACATCGAGGAGAAACTCCGGCCCTGGATGCAGCCGATACGGGACAACCTCGATTTCCTGATGGGCGCTTCGGGCGTGCCCGGCAGGGCCAAGGGCAAAAAAGATCTTCAGAGCCTCTTCGACCTGGGCATGATCGAGGTAGAGCCGCTCACGTACATTCGCGGACGCAGCATGCCGAACCAGTACATCATCGTCGACGAGGCGCAAAACCTGACGCCCCATGAGATCAAAACGATCATTACGCGAGCCGGAGAGGGGACCAAGGTTGTTTTGACCGGCGACCCCTACCAGATCGACAATCCGTATATCGATTCCTCCAGCAACGGCCTCGCCTATGTGGTCGAACGCTTTAAGGATGAGGCCATAGCCGGGCACATCACACTGGTGAAAGGCGAACGGTCGGATCTTGCCGAACTCGCGGCAACGCTGCTGTGATATTGAGGAACGCCATGATGGAACGAAAGCCGACATACGAAAAGATTTTTTTTGGAGTGAGCGCTCTCGGCGCGCTCTTTGTGCTGATAGAAATTATCATGCAAGCGCTCGGGAAGAGCCTCTGCTTCTCCGGGGGATGCAAAGTTGCCGCTCAAACGGCGAGGTTCGGAGAAATCTCCATCCTTATAATAGGGCTGCTTCTGTTTGTTTCATTGGCCCTTGTCACTGCCTCGAACCTCTCTCGTATGAGGCCGGTGTTTGAACGTATCATAAATATCATCCTGATAGTTGCCCTCGCGTGCGAGGGGTTCTTTATGGGGTATTTGGCGTTCAGGCTCCAAACGGTATGCCTCTTCTGCGTCATTGTCTTCGGTCTTCTCGTTATCCTCGGCTTGCTCAGGCTCCTTTCCGGACATCATGAAGTCGTTGCGGGGTTCGCCGCAAGCGCGGCGATTTTCAGCCTCCTCTATCTGGTGCTGCCGGTTGGGGTCCCGATCAACCTGCCGGAGCACGAGCGCATTATCCTGTTTTACAGCAAGGACTGCAAATACTGCGCGGAGGTCGTTGCGGAGCTTGAGCGGAACAACATCAGTGCGAAGCACGTGGACGTCGGCGCATATTCCGGCCTTCTGAAAAGCATAGGCATAGAGGGCGTGCCCACGCTCATGGTGAACGATCCCAATCAAAAAGTTTTCTTTACCGGTCAGGACGCAATCAGGAAATATTTAGCCGTCTGCTCCGCGACAAGGAGCGGCGGGGATAAGACCTCCCCGGCCAAGGCGCGCAACAGTCAACTCGCCCCCTCTCCCGGGCACGAGACTGAATTGAAATTCGATATTTTTACGCAACAAGACCTCCTTTCCGGAGCCCGGGGGACGGCGTCCGGAAGCGGACTCTGCAAGGAAGACGAAATCTGCAAATGACGGCACGAGAAACGGAAGACCCCAAACTCCTTGACAGGGGGCGGCATGGTGTGTTAAGTTTTTGGACTGTTTTTACAGTGGGAGGTTGCGTTGGAACATAAAAAAAGACTCATTGAAACCTTTGCGGACAAAGTCTGGAAGTTCTTTTCTTCCGTGAAACTTGCCGTGATCCTGCTCATTATTCTGGCGATCGTCTCGGTCATCGGCACGGTGATCCAGCAGAACGAGGCGCCGGAAGTTTACTTGCAGGAGTACAGCCAGGCCACGGTTGACGTTCTGGAGGCGCTCGGCTTTTTCGATCTGTATCACACGGGGTGGTTCGTGCTGCTCCTCTTTCTCCTGACCGCAAACCTGACGGTCTGCACCCTCGAACGTTTTCCCCATACGTGGAAGATCATCTCGACGCCGCTCAAACCCATTGGGGACGAAGAGCTGAAAGCGATGCCGTTTAAAAAAGAAATAACCGTCAAGGGAGACGCGGGGAAAGCAGAACAGCGCGCGGCCAAAGCGCTTACGGCGCGCCGGTATCGCTTCGCCGAATCCCGGGGAACGGGAGCGGTGCAGCTCATGACGCAGAAGGGGCTCTACAGCCGTTTCGGCGTCTATATTACCCACGTGAGCATTTTGCTGGTGTTCATCGGCGCGCTGATAGGCATCTTCTTCGGATTCAAAGGTGTTCTGAACCTGCCCGAGGGAACGTCCCGGAAGGTCGTCTATCTCAGGAACGAGCCCCTGTTTGACAAGATCATGTCTTCTCTCGGCGTGACCGAGAGTCGGGTGCAGTGGAGCCCAGAAGGCGGCATGCCGTTCATGCAGCTCGGGTTTTATGTGCAATGCGACGATTTTGACGTGGATTATTATGTGAATCAAGCCGGTATGCCCACGGGCATGCCCTCGGAATATCACAGCACCTTGAGTATCCTCGATCTCAGCGAACGGAAGCTGTTCGACAAGCGCATCCGGGTGAATGATCCGCTTACCTACAAGGGCGTTACCTTCTACCAGTCGAGCTATGGGACTCTGCCGGACGCGCCCGGGAAAGCGGTCCTGAACATCCGGCGGAAGGACGCGTCCGCCAAACCGGAGACGATCGCTATCGATCTCGGCAAATCAGCATACGTTCAGTCCATCGACAGGACCATCAAGGTGCTCGGTTTCGCGCCCTACGGGATGAGAAACCCGGAAACGGGAAAGGTCTCGCTGTATCACACGGACAACGACGAGTATATCAACCCCGCGATCCAAATCGAAGTTTACAAGGGCAAAGGAAACAAACAGATTTATAAAACCGAGATCTTAAAGAATGACCCGCGAGCGCCTTCTTTGCCGGAGAACTATTCTATCAGTCTCGAGCGCTACAGCGGCACGCGCTACACGGGGCTTCAGGTCACCAGGGACCCCGGAGTGTGGGTCGTTTACACGGGCTTTGTCCTGCTCTGCATCGGCCCGCTCATCGCCTTCTTCGGCTCCCATCGCAAGCTCTGGGTGAGGATCCAGGACCATAAAGGCAAGACCGTGGTCATGGTTGCCGGCACAGCGAATAAGAACCGGCTGGGCTTTGAGCGAGAGTTCAACGCTATCGTTGACGAACTCGCCAAGTAATTTTACGGAGGATTTTAGATGAAAAGCTCCTTACTCTTTACTGTCGCCACATTATCCTATCTCATCGCCATGGTCCTCTATATCGCTTACCTGGCGTTTCGGAAGAAAGGGATCGGATTGTTTGCGAGCACGGCCGCGTATTTCGGCTTCGGCGTGCAGACCGTTGCTTTGTTTCTCCGCTGGCGGGAGTCCTACCAGATGGACATCGGCAGGGTGCCGTTGTCCAACCTGTATGAATCGCTCGTCTTCTTCACCTGGAGCACGGTGCTTATTTACCTTATCGTGGAGTACAAATACAAGACGCGGGCCTTCGGCGCATTCGTCCTGCCCGTGGCCTTCCTTGCGCTTGCGTTCATCAATGTCGCGGGCATCAGCCCCGACATTACTCCCCTGGTGCCGGCGCTCAAGAGCAACTGGCTGTTCTATCACGTTCTCGTGAGCTTCCTCGGGTATGCGGCGTTCGGCGTGGCATTTGCCATTAGCCTGCTGTATCTGCTCGGGGACGC
>JBGPUS010000237.1:0-4318 GCA_041491325.1 Nitrospirota bacterium
ATACCCTTTTACGATCCTCACGCTCCAGTCCGCGCCCGTCTGCATGGTCTCCGCAAACAAGGAGTTTTGAGCCGCAAACCCAGCCACGTTCAGCGCGGACTCTTCGTTGTCCACGAGGACTTCGACAATGCCCTCCTTGAGTTTCGACAGCGCTTCCTCAGCCATCATCACCGGGATGGGACAATTTTTCCCGCGTGCATCGATTTGCATACAACCTCCATAACCCGGATAGGAAAGTGAAATCTTTGACACTGATAACGGCGGATAGAACTTATGAAAAATCATGATCCTTTATAATTTTCATCAGTGCAAATCCGTGTCAAGGAATGCCCGGGTTCATCTTCCGCTATCTGCTGATGAATATTTTCCCCGCTTCTCCCTCAACAACCTCGCCGATCACGGCCCTGGTCTCGACGCCCCGCGCGGCGAGGCCGGCAAGAAGCGCGTCGAGTTTGTCCGGAGACACGGCGATCAAAAGCCCGCCCGAGGTCTGCGCATCCGCGAGCATGAGCTTCTCGGTCTCGGTAAACCCCTCGTCCCAGACCGTCTTGTCGCTCACGTATCTGAGGTTTGCACGGGTCCCGGCGGGAACACTGAACTTTGCAAGTGTCTCGATGCCGGGAATAAAGGGCACGTTCGAGAACCGTATGCGGCCGCTTACGCAGCTTCGATGCAGCAGCTCATGCAAATGGCCGAGCAGGCCGAAGCCCGTGACGTCCGTCGCTCCCTTGACGCCGGTTTCGATCATGGCTTCGGCGGCATTCTTGTTCAAGGTTTTCATCTGCCTCACAGCGGCGGCTATCAGCTCATCCGACGCCCGTCCTATCTTAATGGCGGTCGAAATGATGCCGATGCCGAGCGGTTTGGTCAGTACAAGCCTGTCGCCGGGGCTCGCGCCTGATTTCAGAATAATGTTCCCAGGATGAACGACGCCGGTCACCGCCATCCCATATTTCGGCTCTTTATCGTCGATTGAGTGGCCGCCGATAACGCTTACCCCTGCTTCCCGGGCCTTCTCCGCGCCGCCGCGCATGATTTCACCCAGCACTTCAAGCGGTCCGTCTTTGGGAAAGGCCGCGAGGTTCAGGGCCGTTAGCGGCTTCGCGCCCATGGCATAGATGTCGCTCAGGGCATTCGCGGCCGCGATCGCGCCGAAATCGTACGGGTCATCGACAATGGGCGTAAAAAAATCCACGGTCTGGACTATCGCAACGTCGTCCGTGATCCGGTACACGCCCGCGTCGTCCTCGGTCCCTACGAGCACGCGAGGGTCCGTAATCGGGGGCAGCGCCTTGAGAATCCGGTCCAACTCCTTTGGACCCAGTTTACAGGCTCAACCGGCTCCGTGGCTCATTGACGTCAATTTCATGTTTCCCCCCGGCTCTTTTTCTCCTGCCATGGTTTGCATCCTCCTGGTCCAGACGAGTGAGAATACCATTCGTTCGTGCAACGAGTCAAATTACTAATATCTATATGATTATACCTGATGCATCGGAAAATTCTATAGCACGACGAACCCGCATTGCCGTTTAGAGCGCACCCAAGGGCGCCGAAAAAACAAGAGCCGCGACCGGACTCCGGCTGCGGCTCAATTCACGTTCGCGTTTTTAGATTATTTTTTCATCGTCGAGATGCCGAACGGCGTGTAGAGCGGGCAGACGCCCGTTATACTCGTTACGAGCAGTATCAGCGAAAAAAAGCCGAGAATAACGGCAGCCATACCGCTTATGGACCCGGCAAAATACAAAGCAATAATCACTACTGCAAGAATCGCCCGAATAACTCTGTCAATCGTACCCATGTTTTTTTTCACAAGATTCACCTCCTTCCCTTATGTAGAGACGTGTAATGCACGGGAGCGGACTACCACAGCCACTTGACCAGGTAAACTACTCCGGTGATGAATCCAAGGCACAGCAGGCAAATCAGGAACAGTTTTGCAAGCGTCTTCATGCGCCTTCTCCTTTTAGAGTATACCACCGATTCATTGGCGCTGCTCCGCGGCTGGACACCGAGAAGAAGATACGCTATACTTTTACGAGGAGAAATGATGGACCTGCTTAAGCCCTATCTGCTCAGCCTGATCCCCCTTATGGTTGCTTTGGATGCGCCGGGTACGCTCCCGCTCTTCATAGGCATGACCGAAGGCATGAAGAAGCAACATCGTACAAGGGTTGTCCGGCAGTCTATCGCCACGGCCTTCCTGGTGACGGTGGGTTTTGTTCTGCTGGGAAGGGCAATCTTCAGCGCACTTGGGATCCTGGTGGAGGATTTCATGATCGCCGGCGGGATCATCCTGCTGATCATCGCCGTGAACGACATCCTGCGGGCCGGTGAAAAGAAAATGCCGCAAAGCAGGGAATTCGGCGTGGTGCCCCTGGGCACGCCCATCATCGCGGGCCCGGCCGTGCTCACGACAACGCTCGTCCTGGTCGGAAGTTACGGCTACGGCCCTGTCATGGTTTCTCTGGTCATCAATCTCCTGATCGCCTGGCTCATTTTCGCGCAGGCGGACCGGATCATCAGGCTGATCGGCATCAGCGGTTCCCGGGCCTTTGCCAAGGTCGTGTCGCTAATCCTGGCGGCCTTTGCCGTGAAGATGATCCGGAGCGGGATGCTGACATTTATGAAGGGTTAGGGGAAGCGGACATGGCGGATCAGAAGGAAACCCGGAAAAACCACTCCGTTCAGCACCGCCGGGTCCACATGGCGAACGAACGGACCTTTCTGGCATGGGTCCGGACCAGCATCGCCGTCATGGCTTTTGGCTTTGTCGTGGAACGGTTCTCCCTGTTTACAAGACAGTTGTCCGTCTATTTCGGGAAAGAAGTGGTCCCGCAGCCGCCGCATGGACTGTCATCGGCCATCGGGATCGTCCTGGTCGGGCTCGGAGCGCTCATCGGCGTTCTATCGTACGTCAGGTTCCGGAGGGTAGAGCGGCAGATCGAGGAAGGCGGATATCAACCATCGATGGTGCTCGGTTTTTTGCTGACGCTGTCGATCCTCACCATCGGCGTCTTCCTTATTTTCTATCTCTTCCACAGCATGCCGTAACAAGCAAATTTTCACACGAAGGCACGAAGAGCACTATGAAAAGAGGCAGCTCGAAGCTGGCAGCTCATAGCTAAAAGCTTATACCACGAGCTACGAGCCATGAGCTTGTCCGGGCTAGGAGTTTTTATGCCGGACATACCCGACCAGCATCAGGTCCTGCCCAACGTATTGCGCCGTCATGCCGGTCAGCCTGACGGCGTGACTGAGCTTTTGAGGCGACGCGCCGCCGATGGAGCAGAGCGAATCCTTTCCGGTCATGAGCAGCGGCGCCATAAAAAGTACGGCCTTATCCACGATGCCGGACTTGAGGGCGGAAGCGTTGATTTCTGCGCCGCCTTCGATCAAAACGGACATGATATCCATCTTCCCGAGCTTACGCATGAGGTCCCGGAGATCAACACGGCCCTTGGCCGATTTTACCGTGATAACTTCCACTCCTGCCTTCCGAAGGCTGTTCACTTTATTCTTAGGCGCGCTCGCAAGAGCGGCAATCACGGTCTTTGCGGTTGATTTCTGCGTCAATACTTTCGCATTCAGCGGAATGCGCAAATTGCTGTCAACGATGACCCGAATCGGGTCCCGGCCCCCGGGAACACGCGTCGTAAGAGAAGGATCGTCTTCGAGCACCGTGTTGATCCCCACAAGAATCGCATCATGAGCATCACGCAGCATCCGGCCCTTTTCCCGGGCGCATTCTCCCGTTATCCATTTGGATTCGCCCGCGGCTGTGGCAATTTTTCCGTCCAGGGTCTGGGCGATCTTGAGGGTAACGAACGGCCTGCCCGTTGTGATGTGCTTGATGAAGGCTTCATTCAATTTCTTCGCATCCGCTTCCAGCACGCCGGTGATCACGTCGATGCCTGCCGCCCGGATCGCTTTCAGCCCTCCTCCGGAAACGCGGGGATTGGGATCGATCATGGCCACAACGACCCGTTTCACGCCGCTCCGTATGACGAGCGGCGTACAGGGCGGCGTGCGCTTGCCCGTATGCGAGCAGGGTTCGAGCGTCACAAAGAGCGTGGCGCCCTGGGCCGCCCTCCCCGCCTTCTTGAGCGCCATAGCCTCCGCGTGCGGCTCTCCGGCTTTCCGGTGAAAACCCCGGCTCAGAACTTTGCCGTTCTTCACGAGCACGGCGCCGACCATGGGATTCGGACTGGTGCGGCCCCTGGCCTTCTCGGCAAGACGGAGCGCCAAACGCATATATTTTTCGTCAAGGGTTTGTGGAGACATAGTATTTGTATATTAAAGACGACCTGGCAGCTAC
>JBGPUS010000238.1:0-4212 GCA_041491325.1 Nitrospirota bacterium
GGAAGTATTTATTCCGAGCTCTGAAAGAAACTGCGCGGCCCTTTTTGCTTCAAGGACCCCGTGCCGCACATGGGTCTGGGGCGTTGCCATGGCGATCTTAATCATCTTTGCCCACTGAGCGCAGAGATGGATTCTTTTAAACCCGTGTTGTTTCGCTTCGCGAAGCGAAAATTCCGTGTAGTCGCCCATCATCACGTAGGAGTCCTCGGGAAGACCGTATTTTTTCTGGTGGGCCTTTTCAGACGTCCTGCCTGTCGACAGGACGACCTCTTCCCTGCCCATCGCCCGCGCCACGTCCATGGAGGAACTGACAGTCGCCGTCCATGCTTCGTCGGATAAGGGCTTTACGATGCCCGTCGTGCCGAGAATGGAAATACCGCCGATGATGCCGAGGCGGTGGTTCAGCGTCTTTTTCGCGAGCGCCTCGCCGTTGGGCACGGAAATAACTATTTCCAATTGCGAATTTAACTCGTGGTCCCTTATCGCTTCTTTCACCGCTTCTGTTATCATTTTTCTCGGCACCGGGTTAATCGCCGCTTCCCCCACCGGCACGGCGAGACCGGGCTTGGTGACAATACCAACTCCTTTGCCGCCCTTGATGCTGATTGCTTCCGCGCCGGAATTCTGAGCAAATCGCGCTTCTGCCGATATCTCCGCGCCATTGGTGATGTCCGGATCATCCCCGGCGTCTTTAATTACGGATGCATGCGCTGAACGGTCCTGATGATTATATCCCGCCACGTGAATTTTGAACTGCACTCTGCTGCCGTCTGGAAACGGTATGTCAACAGTATTTATGGAATCAGGGCTTCTGACTGCTAACAAGGCCGCCGCTTTTGCCGCAGCAGCGGCGCAGGCGCCCGTGGTATAGCCGGACCGCAGTTTTTTACTTTTCGATTCCACGTCTCGCCTGCACTCCCTGTTTCCAGTAATGTTTGACTTCTCGCATCTCGGTAACAAGGTCCGCCGCCTGCATGACCTTCTCCTCGGCGTACCGTCCCGTTATAATCAACTCGACGCCGCCCGGCTTCAACGCCATAAGCTCAAGAAGGTCCTGCGCCGTAAGCAACCCATACCGGACAGCCACGTTCGCCTCGTCGAGGATCACCACATCGTATTGCTTCTTCGTGAGGAGGTTCTTTATTTCCTCATATCCATCCCTGGCCGCAAGCATATCAGCCCGTGACGGTTTTTCCCCCAGGATGAAGCCTTTGCCGAACTGCTTGACGGTTATATGATCCTGAAACTTTGCGAGCGCCTTATGCTCACTGGTTATTCTATTCTTGATGAATTGCGCGAAATATACATTCAGCCCCGCGCCGGCCGCCCGCAAAGCGAGCCCCAGGGCGGCAGTAGTCTTCCCCTTGCCGTTGCCGGTATATACCTGAATATATCCTTTACGCATGAGAATCCTTCAGTGTCCTGATGATCTCCCGCCGCGCTTCGCCGATGGTCAACGGAATCCGTTCAAAGGGAACACCATCCTCGTGCTTCAGCCGGTAAATGAGTTCGGCGATGTGAGGGAGCCGGAGCTTCACCTGCGCCATGTCCTCGGGCGCCGTAAACACCTCGGCGGGAGGACCGCCGCGCACGATGCGACCCTTGCTCAGAATATAGAGCCGGTCCAGAAACAGCGGAATGAGGTCGACGCTGTGGGTCGCCATGACCACGGTCGTGCCTTTTTCCCGGTTCAGCCGGGTCAGAAGGCCCATCATCTTGTATTCCCCCATGGGGTCCAATCCGGCGGTCGGCTCATCCAAAAGCAGGATTTCGTGGCCCATGGCAAGGAGTCCGGCGATGCAGATCCTTTTTTTCTGGCCGAAGCTCAGGTTGTGGATGGACTTCTTCGCATGTCCCTCCATCTCAACGTCCTTGAGCGCAAGGCCCACCCTGCGTGAAACTTCCTCGTCCGGGAAACCCATGTTGAGCGGGCCGAAGGCCACGTCCTCGAACACGGTGGAAGCGAACAGTTGTTCATCGGGATTTTGAAAGATAAGTCCGACCTTTTTATAAATGTCCTTCGGCGACAGTTTCCTGATGTCCGCGCCGTCAAGAAGAACGCTGCCTTTGAAATCCTTTATTAAACCATCCATGATCTTGAGGAGCGTCGTCTTTCCCGAACCGTTTGAGCCGAGCAAGCCGACAAACTCCCCTTTCCTGATTTCAAGGTTGATGCCCGACAGGGCTTGCGTGCCGTCTGGGTAGGCGAAGGATTCCAGTGCCACCGATGATCTGATTACATTTTCCATACGACCCCCAGAACTCCGACGAATAAGATCGACACGAAAATATCGGAATACTGAAACGGCTTGTGCTTCAACAGCGGCATGTTTCCGTCATACCCTCTCTGGACCATGGCAACCGTCGTGTTATGACTGTGATCGAACGCCTTCAGCGTCAACGAGCCCGCAAGGACGCCGAAGGAACTCAGCCCGCGCCTGGCGGTCGAATAGCCGAGACGGTTTTTTTGGGCGCTGTAAATCACCAGCGCATCTTCGAGGAGCACGAAGATAGCGCGGTATGCGAACATCAATATTTCGATAAAGCCTTTTGGGACCCTGAGCCATGAAAGAGCCGCCATGAAATCGGTAAAGGGAGTGGAAAATCCCATCACCGCTACAACGGATACGGCGCCGAGAATCCTGCTTCCTATCAACAGTCCTTCCACCAATCCGTCCCGGCGCCCGATGACGTCGATCCCGGCGATGTGGATGGAAAAGAGCGGGTCTGTTCCGGAAAAGAAGAATTTCAGAAAGAGCACCACGGCGGCAATGAACAGGGGCTCTGAAAATCTCAGCGCAAAAACCCGTAAGGGGATCCTCATCCTCATGCAGAGAACCAGGCCGAGGGTTGTCACGAGCAAGGGAAGGGCAAAGCCCTTGTAGCTCAGGACCATAGCGAGGATGACCAGAGATACGAGGAGTTTGACCCTGGCATCGATCCTTGAAAGAAAGTGGTCTTTCTTAAAATGTTCAGAAAATAATTCCATTCGATTTTCTCACACGTAAAGAACCGCGGTAACGTCAGTCCGCTGTCCGTTGTTTCTCGTTATCGGATTTCGGCGCCCTTTCAACCATCAGTATTCTCCAGTAATACCCCGCTGCAAATCCGCCGATGGTCCCCGCAAGGAGGAACACAAAGAGAAGAAGGTCGCCCTGGTCGGTATTGATAAAAGGCTCCCGTGCTTCCCTGCCGTGCTCTTTTGCGAATTTTTCGACTACCGTTTCATCGACTCCGGGCCATTTCTCTTTGGCGGAGAAAACCGGTGAGGAAAAGGAGAATGTTAAAACCAAGAGCAAGCAAAAACAGAGCGCGCTTTTCATGCCGCCGCCTCCCTTGGTTTTATCACCCGCATTTTCACGAGAAGATCAGGGCGTTTCTTATACAGCAAGACGACCATGCCTGCTGTCATCGCCCCTTCCAGAATGCCCAGCGGAAGCTGAGTGGGAATGAAGGCAATAAGTATCTTCCAGAACAGCGGCAGAAAGGGCGAGTCACCCCGTATGCCGGAGGCAAGCTCGACCGAGGTGGTAAAATAGGTCGCCCAGTCCGCGAGAAGCCCCGCAATAAAGCCCGCGACGGCCATGCTTACTTTCATCCAGCGCAGCGCCCTGAACGTGAAATATCCCGCAAAAGAGCCAACCACTCCCATGGACACGATGTCCGCTCCCCAGGTAGTGAGCCCTCCGTGGGCCAGAAAGAGCGCCTGTATCAGGAGCGCCGCTGCCGTAATCAAGGTACTGATAGTCGGGCCGAGGAGTATCCCCGATATGCCGGTCCCGCAGGGGTGTGAGCACGTGCCCGCCGAGGGAACGGGAATGGGCATGCACGAGATGATAAAGACCACTGCCGTCATAACGCCCACGAGGGGCTTGAACGACAGGTCAACGGCGGATAGTTTCTTGAGCCTGTGCAAACCGAACGCGACAAACGGTAGGGCGACAGCAAACCAGAAGACAGCCCAATTGAACGGCAGGATCCCTTCTGATATGTGCATGGCGTAAACATCGGAAGCAGTGCAGAGTTCAAAGTACAGAGTGCAGAGTAAAAAATAAACAGCTGATGAATGACGCACGTGCCTGCGCCTTACACTTTGAACTATGAACTCTGAACTTTGAACCTTCACTTAATCTCTCCTGCCATCTTCAGAAGCGCATTCACGATCGCCACTGCCACGGGTGTGCCGCCCTTTCTGTCAAGATTCGTGATAAA
>JBGPUS010000239.1:0-4197 GCA_041491325.1 Nitrospirota bacterium
CTGCGTGAGTGGCTCAGGCCTCCGTGTGGACCGAAAGAAATACGCGGTCGTTATGCTGTAGCCATGCCCTGTCCGCAAGGAACGAGGTTTTTACGGGCTCATTGTCGAGGCGTATGTGCCTGCATTTCCGCCAAAAATCCGGGGACTGTTCAGCTAGGAAATCGCTCAAGTCCTTGGACGAAACAAAAAACCCTTTTTTCAAAAAACCGGGTCCTAATTCATCCATCAGGAGGTTGAACAGGATGATCTGGACATGACCATCTCCCGATACGCATTGAGCAGCCGTTTCATGGTAGGTGATGGCGCTTCGAAAAGAGGCGTACGCGCCCCCTCGTCTCATGGTGGCGCCCACCAGGCCGGGCATGGCCGCGGATAGCGCCAGGCGCGCTCCATCCGTAATCATGGCGGTTTCCAGATCATCGACGGGGCTGCTATTGAGAAAAATAGACTGGATTTTATCCAGGGTATCCGGCCCCACCCCGAGTTGTTCCCGGAGAAACGTTGCAACACTGCAGCCCACGCGGGCCTTGATCGTAAAACCCCGCTGCAAGAGCAGAAAAAATCCCGCAAGATCGGCTTCGTTCATGACAAAACAGAGGTGATGACAGGCGTCATCGTTTGTTTTCAAACTGTTGGCATTCATACCGGTGGGCCCCTCCATAGACTTTTTATTCATGCTTTTCCGCGCTCCTCTCTCGTGTTATACTATGCTGACATCATCAGCCATTGACGCCATGCAGGATACTTCTCAAATAAAAATGCTCTTCAGCTCTTTGCGCCACCGGAACTATCGCCTGTTCTGGTCCGGTCAGCTTGTGTCGCTCATCGGCACGTGGATGCAGCACGTCGGCCAGGCATGGCTGGTGCTTGAGCTGACCCATTCGTCCTTCATGCTGGGAGTGGTCTCGGCCCTTCAGTTTCTGCCCATGCTCTTGTTCTCGTTCTTCACCGGACCGTTTATCGATTACTTCGATAAACGAAAGATCATTATCCTGACCCAGTTCTCGTTCCTGGCCCTTGCCTTTACGCTGGCCGTGCTCGATTGGACCGGCGTCGTGCGTTATTGGCACATTGCGGTCCTCGCTACGCTCCTCGGCGTGGTGAACACCATCGACATGCCGGCACGGCAGGCCTTTATTACCGAACTGGTGGGAAAAGACGACCTCATGAACGCCATAGCGCTTCACTCGTCCGTTTTTAACCTGGCGCGTGCGCTCGGTCCCGCGATCGCGGGCGTGCTCATCACCGCCGCGGGCACAGCCTCCTGTTTTTTCATTAACGGCCTCAGCTACTTTGCCGTTTTGGCCGGACTGTTCCTCATGAACAAGGAAACCGCGCCGCGCAAAGGACCGCCGTCCTATCGCGTATTCCAGGACATCGGAGAAGCAGCGCTTTATATAAAAAATACGCCGGTGATCTTGACAACGATATTGCTCACGGCGGTGGTCAGCGTCTTTGCGACTAATTTCAACGTCCTTGTCCCGGTGTTCGCACGCCTCGAGCTTGGGCGTGACGCGGCCGGTTTCGGATTTCTTCTGTCGGCCTTCGGCACGGGCGCCATGATCGGCGCCGCCTCCCTTGCGTTCATGAGCCGGTATGGACCGAAACCGGTCTTTCTCCTCGGTCACGGCATGGGCCTTTCTCTCGTTCTGGTCCTGATCGGCCTTCAGAAATCTTTTGGGCTTACCGCGTTCCTGCTTGCCTTGTCCGGCTGGTGCATGGTCGCGTTCTTCGGCATGGCCAATACCACGGTCCAGCTCAATACCGAAAACCGGCTGCGCGGCAGAGTAATGAGCGTCTATACGTTTACCTTCGGCGGCCTTACGCCCCTGGGCAGCATTTTAGCCGGGAGCGCTGCACACTGGATAAAGGCCCCGCTTACGTTCGCCCTCGGCGGCCTCATCTCCGGGTTCGTTTTTCTCGTCGTAATCCTGAAGCGCCGGAAAAGTAAAGAGCGCTAACGTGAGTTCGCTGCACGTTTGTGCTATGATACATTCATGCATGAAGGCGAAGCCGGCATACTCCGCGAACTCATTATCCTGCTCGCGGTTTCTCTCCCCATTACCTACCTGTTCCATCGGGCGAAGCTCCCCGCGCTCGTCGGGTTCCTGATCACGGGTGTGTTCATCGGTCCTTACGGGGCCGGGATCATCACCGAGACCACGGTAGTAGAACGGTTGGCTGACATCGGCGTCGTGCTGCTCTTGTTCACCGTGGGACTGGAATTCTCGATTTCCGATATCTTGAAATCAAGCCGCCAGTTCCTGATCGGCGGCAACGTCCAGGTGCTGTCGACTATTGCCTCGGTCATGGCCATTGCCCTCCTGTTCGGCTTTCCACCGGCCCAGTCCCTGTTCTTCGGGTTTCTCGCGTCTTTGAGCAGCACGGCCATCGTTCTCAAAATGTACACGGACCGCAACGAGCTCGAGTCGGCGCACGGCAGACTGGCCGTCGGCATTCTCCTGTTTCAGGACATAGCCGTCGTTCCCATGATGCTGCTGCTTCCGGTGCTGAGCGAAGCGGGCAGGGCAGGGGTCGTGACGCCGCTGTCCGTGCTCATCTCGCTGGGCAAGGCGGTGCTCGGCCTGTTCGGCGTCTATTTTGCGGCGCGGCAGTTCGTTCCGTTCCTTCTTCACCAGGTAATCCGGCTGAGGAACCGGGAAATGTTTTTCCTCCTCGTAGTGCTCCTCTGCCTCGGCACGGCCTGGGTCACATACAGCCTTGGCCTGTCGCTCGCACTCGGGGCATTTCTCGCCGGGCTCATTATCGCCGAATCCGAGTACAGTCACCACATTACGGCGGAAATCATGCCTTTTCGCGATTACTTCGCGAGCATCTTTTTCATATCCATCGGCATGCTGCTCCATGTGGAGTTTTTCCGGAGCCATTGGATGGTCCTCGTCCTCGTTGCGGCGTTCCTCATCCTCGTGAAAACGGGGACGGTGCTCGCGACCGCCGCGGCGCTTCGCTACCCGGTCAGGAGTTCTCTTTTGGCCGGCTTCGGGCTCGCCCAGATCGGCGAGTTTTCCTTTCTGCTTGCGCAGCAGGGCCAGGAGCGGGGCCTCATGGGCGGCGACACCTTTCAGATGTTCATCAACGCCTCGATCCTGAGCATGCTTGCCGCGCCCTTTCTCATCCAGGCGGGACCGTTGCTCACGTCTCGGATCACCGAATTAGCCCCTGAATCAAGCGAAAAAGGGGACGGCTGTTCAATGACTGCGCACACCATCATCGCCGGCTACGGTCTGAACGGCCTGAACCTGGCAAAAACGCTCAAGGCGACCCACATTCCCTATGTCGTGCTCGAAGTGAATGCCGACACGATCCGGAAGGCCCGGAGCGAAGGCGAGCCCATCATCTACGGCGATATTACGAGAAAGGACGTGCTTCAGCGCGCCGGCGTTGCATGCGCCAAGGTGATCGTCTTTGCCGTATCAGACTATGCCGCAACCAGAATCGCCGTGCGCATGGCGCGGTCTCTCAACCCTTCGATCTTCATCCTCATACGGACCCGATATGCCGGGGACGTGGATGAGCTGTATAAACTCGGCGCGGACCAAGTCATCCCCGAGGAGTTTGAGACGTCCGTGGAGATATTTTCGCGCGTGCTCCATGAGTACCACGTTCCGAGCAATGTCATCGCCAGCCAGATCCAGCTCGTGCGGTTCGGGGGATACAAAATGCTGCGCGGCCTGTCGCTGGACCAGGAAAACATCAGCCGCGTGGCGTCGCTCTTCGTCGGCGCCACCGTGGACCATGTCCGGATAGAGGCGGATGCTCCGTCCGCGGGCAAGACCCTCAAAGAGCTCGACATACGAAAAAACTCCGGTGCTACGGTCATTGCCGTGGCCCGGAACGGCGAGGCGATTACGAACCCGGGGCCGGACCTTACACTCCTGGCCGATGACATTCTGGTGCTGCTCGGCGCGCACCGCGAGCTGGACCTGGCCGTGGATCTGTTGACCCGAAAGAAGGCGTAAAAAGCCGCAAACCGATGCGCTAAAATGTAGTTGCGCTTGGGGCGCGTCTCACGTATAATCCACTTTAGCCGTTTGGATGGAAATTGTAAATTATTTTTTTTTGGCCGCTTTATCACAAGGGAGAGGTTACGGCGCTGGTGCCCGTCCCGGACTTCAAATCCGCTGTTTCCTGGCTTTGGTCAGGAAAGGTGAGTTCGATTCTCATGCTCTCCCGCCA
>JBGPUS010000240.1:0-4194 GCA_041491325.1 Nitrospirota bacterium
CTTATGGACTGCGAAACAAACCAGATCCTCGTTTTGACCGGCCCGAACATGGCCGGCAAATCGACCTTTATGCGCCAGGCTGCGCTGATCACGCTGATGGCGCAGATGGGCGGATTTGTTCCCGCGCGGGAAGCACAGATCGGGCTCGTGGACAGGATCTTCACGCGCGTGGGCGCTTCGGACTTCCTTACGCGCGGCCAGAGCACGTTTATGGTCGAGATGAACGAGACCGCCAATATCCTGAACAACGCCACGGACCGGAGCCTCATCATCCTCGACGAAATCGGCAGGGGCACCTCCACGTTCGACGGCATCAGCATAGCGTGGGCCGTGGCCGAGCATATCCACAAAAAATTGAGGGCGCGGACCCTTTTCGCCACGCATTACCACGAATTGACGGAATTGGCGCTCACCATGGACCGGGTGAAGAACTATACCGTGGCCATCAAAGAGTGGAACGACCAGATCATTTTTCTCCGAAAAGTAGTGGAAGGCGGCGCGGACAAGTCGTACGGAATACAGGTAGCGCGCCTTGCGGGCCTGCCGCCGGCCGTGATCCAACGGGCCAAGGAAGTGCTCGCCAATCTCGAGCGCGCGGAGTTCGATGATGCCGGAGAGCCGGTGGCGGCGCATAAGATTGGAAAGGAAGAGCGTAAGAGCGGAAAAAGGGAAGCAACAGAATCTGATCACGGGTCGTCTCAGGAGCCGCAGCTCGGCTTGTTCGCAAGCGAGGCAGGACTTCTGTTTAAAGAGATCCTGGACCTGGACCTTGATGCAATGACGCCGCTCGATGCGTTGAACAAACTGCATGAATTGAAACGAAAGGTGAACGGGGAGTGACCTCCATGGTCCTTTGCAAAAAAATCCCTGTTGACACTCAGCCCCGGTTTTGGTAATATCGTGATTCATTTGCCGCTTGAAAGGAGCACCATCAGCAATGCAGGTAATATTACGGGAAGATATTGATAAATTAGGCAAGATCGGCGACCTCGTCAAGGTTTCCGAGGGATACGCCAGGAACTTTCTGGTCCCCAAAAAGAAAGCGATTGAAGCTACGCCGAAAAACCTTCACGCCATGGACCATGCGAAGAAGATGGTGGCGGACCGCATTCGCAAACTGAAAAAGGAAGCGACCGCAGAAGCGGACAAGCTCAAAGGCCTTTCCGTCGTCATCAAAGCAAAAACCGGAGAAGAAGGCAAGTTGTTCGGTTCGGTCACCACCATGGACATCGCGGAAGCGATGAAAGAGCAGGGCTTCACGATCGACAAGCGGAAAATCGTGATGGACGAGCCGATCAAGCGTCTCGGCGATTTCACGGTGTCCGTGAAACTGCATACGGATATCGTCGTTGAGGTCAAGGTTTCCGTGGTCGCCGCGGAGTAACGCCTCAGCGCGGATTGCAGAGTACTGGAGATATATAGTTGAACGAGCACGAGAGGCTGGTGGCATCCATCAACCTCTCATTTTTTTTATTTGCGCCTCCCGTCTGGGGTACTAGCGCCCAACCGAACGAAGTGAGGTGTTATCGTGTCCGTCAATGCTGAAGTTTCCCTTCAAAAACTGCCGCCGCAAAACATAGAAGCCGAACAGATGGTGCTCGGCGCCGTGCTGATCGAGAACGATTCAATCAACAAAGTCATCGAAATCATTTCCCCTGACGACTTTTATAGAGATTCCCACCGCCGAATTTTCAAGGTCATGCTCGACATGTACGAAGTCGGCGAGGCGATCGACCTGGTGACGTTGAAGGACGCGCTTGAGGGCAAGGCGGGGCTCGAAAACGTGGGTGGCGCGTCGTACCTCGCCTTTCTCGTCAGTATCATCCCGACCGCGGCGAACATCAAGTACCACGCCAGGATCGTGCGCGACAAGTCCGTCCTGCGCCAGTTGATTCATTCCTCCACCGACATCATCACCCAGAGCTATGACGACTCGCGGACCGTTTCCGGCATCGACGAACTTCTCGACCGGGCCGAAGAAGCTATTTTTAAAATATCCCAGATCAAGATGCGGGACTCCTTTTTCGCGCTGAAGGACATCGTCAAGAGCAGCTTTGAGACCATAGAAAAGCTCTACGAGCGCAAAGAGATGATCACCGGCCTCCCGACCGGCTACGTCGATCTCGATAAAATAACCTCCGGGCTCCAGCCGAGCGACCTCATCATCGTGGCAGGAAGACCGTCCATGGGCAAGACCGCGCTCTGCCTCAACGTCGCCGCCCATGCGGCCCTTGATCACCATAAATCCATCGCGATCTTCAGCCTTGAAATGTCGAAAGAGCAGCTGGTCATCCGAATGCTCTGTTCCGAGGCCCGCGTGGACGCGCACAAACTCCGGTCCGGTTTCCTCTCGGATTCGGATTGGCCCAAACTGACGATGGCCGCGGGAAGACTGTCCGAAGCGCCCATTTATATCGACGATACCGCGGCGATCTCGGTCCTTGAGATGCGCGCAAAGGCGAGGAGGCTTCAGGTCGATCACGGGCTCGACCTCGTCATTGTCGACTATCTTCAGCTCATGCGGGGCCGGGGAGACACGGACAACCGCGAACAGGAAATATCGAACATCTCGCGCTCGCTCAAAGCGCTTGCAAAGGAACTCCGGGTGCCGGTAATCGCGCTTTCCCAGCTCAACCGCGCGGTCGAAACGCGCGGCAAGGACAAACGGCCCATGCTGGCAGATCTCCGGGAAAGCGGCGCCATCGAACAGGACGCGGATGTGATATTATTCATCTACCGGGACGAAGTCTACAGCAAGTGCGAATGCCCTCCGCCGCCCGACGGAGCGTGCAGCTGCGGCAGAAGGGGCAAGGCCGAGGTGATCATCGGCAAACAGCGAAACGGCCCGACCGGGACCGTGGACCTGACGTTCATGCACAAGTACACGCGGTTCGAGAACTCGGACAAGCGGGACTATTGACTCTTTTGTTTTACCGGCCCAAGAGTCTCTTATGAGGGAGGTAACCAGTGGCTTCCGAAAAAGCAGCGATCGCCGAAAACGTGCAGAAGCACCTCGGAAAATCAGATTGGAAATCCGCCATTGCTGAAATGGAGAAGCTCTTTGCCATCGACGCGGACCCCATCATACGGGTGCGCATCGGCGACGCCCGCCAGAAGCTGGACCAGAAAGGCGAAGCGGCGAAAGAGTACATTAAAGCCGCCGATCTGTATGCTGAAAAGGGATTTGTCGTGAAGGCCCTGGCCCAGTACAAGCTGGCGCTCAGGCTGGAGCCGTCGAACAAACAGGCGCAGCAGAAGATGGAAGCGCTCCACTCCAACAAGACGGTCTCGGAAATGAAGCTTGAGCCGCTGGAAGAAGGCGCGGCGCAGCCGACCCGGAGCGTCATCCCCCTGTTCTCGGATTTCACGCAGGACGAGTTCAATGAATTCACCAAGCGCATGATCATTTCCACTATTCCCGCGGGCAAGGCCATCGTTCGAGAGGGTGAAGGGGGGAATTCGGTCTTCATCCTTACCAGGGGGGGCGTGCGGGTATATGCGTCCATTCTGGGGAAGAAGGTCGAGCTCGCGGTCCTCTCTCCCAGCGACTTTTTCGGCGAGATAGCATTCCTCACGGGCAAACCCAGAACGGCCACGGTCGAGACGGTCGAGGAATCGGATGTTTTAGAGATCGCTGAGGGAGACCTGCTCGACATGATCAGCAAGAGCCCGCGGATCAGGGAAGTCCTTCAAAATTACTATGAGATGCGCGTCAAAAGCACGCTTGAAAAAGTAAAAAAAGAAATGGTCTGAGGCTTTCGAATTAACGGAGAACCGTATGGCATCGGAAAAGGCGCAATTAATAGAAACCATCCAGAGCTATGTGGGCAAGTCCAATTATAAAGCCGCCATTCCGGAGATGGAGAAGCTCTTCGCCCTCGACCCCGACCCCATCATCCGCGTGCGCATGGGCGACGCCTATCAGAAGCTGAACCAGAAATCCGAGGCCGTAAAGGAGTACGTGCGCGCAGCGGACCTGTACGCGCAGAGCAATGCCGTGGTCAAGGCCCTGGCCCAGTACAAGCTGGCGCTGCGGCTGGAGCCGGGGAATGGGCCTGCGCAGGAGCGGCTGGAGGCGCTGCACGCCAACAAGACCGTAAAGGAAAGCAAGACGGAGCCCGCGGAGAAAGAGGCCCAGAAGCCTACCGGCAGCGTGCTCCCGCTCTTTGCGAAGTTTTCCCAGGACGAATTCAA
>JBGPUS010000241.1:0-4186 GCA_041491325.1 Nitrospirota bacterium
ATAGACAGTTATATTGCGAGCGGGTCTCCCATCGGATCAACGGTGCTTGTTAAACGGTTTGATTTTGGGGTGAGTTCCGCGACGCTTCGCAATATTATGGCCGAACTCGAAGAGCTGGGGTATCTTACGCATCCCCACACCTCGGCGGGCAGGATCCCCACGGACCTCGGCTATCGATATTATATCGACAGTCTGATCAGCATCGAAAACGACGCGAATGAATTCGGGGATCAGCTTCGGCAGGTCCCCCCTCTTCATGGCGACGATCTCAATGATCTCATGGAGGAGGCAAGCCGCTTTCTGGCGGCCCTCTCTCACTGCACCGGCGTGATCGTGGCGCCGTCGGAGTCCGAGGCAAATTACAAGCATATTGAATTTGTACGCCTGCGCGGCAGGCAGGTACTGATTATTTTTGTGACCGAGACGGGGCTCGTACAGAACAAGCTCATCGAGCTTGACGAGAGCGTCCGGCAGCAGGAGCTGAATGCTTTCAGTTCGTATCTGGATGAAGAGTTGCAAAAGGGGACGCTTACCGACATCCGTGGCCGGCTGATAAAAAAACTGGAAGAGGAAAAGATCGTCTTTATGCGGCTCATGGAGGAGACCTACCGGGCCAGCCAGGAAGTTCGCGAGCGTGAAAGCGAGAAAGTGTATATCGGCGGGGCGGCCCAGATGATGGAGAGCCCTGAGTTCGCAACCGTTGACAAAATGAAGGCGCTTTTCAAAGCCTTCGAGGACAAGTATAAGCTCCTGAAACTTCTTGAACGGAGCACGGCGGCCCAAGGCATCAAGGTTTTTATCGGGTCCGAAAATCCCTTCTTCGAGATGCAGGGGTGCAGCATGGTGGTGGGCAACTATCGGGTGGGAACGAACGTCGTCGGCACGCTCGGGGTGATCGGCCCCACCAGAATGCCGTATAAGCAGGTGATCCACGTTGTGGATTATACGTCGAAGTTGCTGTCGAAACTGTTAGGCGAGCGGTTCCAGCGGGGTATTGAACGATGACGGGTGAGTTTGATGACGTTCGGGAAGAGGATATAGAGGTAGTCCCTCCCACGGCGGAAGAGCAGGCGGGGGCCGCGACGGCCTCTCCGGAGGTCGAGCGCCTTATGCAGGCGCTTGAGCAAAAAACCAAGGAGGCCGCCGAGGCGAAGGAGAAGCTTCTCCGGAACGCGGCCGAGATAGAGAATTACCGCAAGCGCATGCAGCGCGACCTCGCGGAATTCCGCAAATATGCGAATGAGCAACTCGCGCTGGAATTGCTGACCGTGGTCGATCATTTAGGCCTTGCGCTCAAACATGCGGCGGATACGGGCGAGGCGGCCCAGGGTATGCAACAGGGTGTGGAGCTTGTGTACAAGCAGTTCCGCGACACGCTCGAGAAGTTCGGCATCAAGTCCTTTGCAGCGGAGGGGGAGCCCTTCGACCCGGCGCGGCACGATGCGTTGATGCAGGTAGAGACCGACCAGGCGCCCGAGAACACGGTGGTGCAGGTGCTGCAGGACGGCTACGTGTATTACGACAAGGTGCTGCGTCATGCGAAAGTAAGCGTGGCGAAAAAGCCCGCAGCCGAGGAAAAGAGCGAACAGCCGGCAGAAGACGAAGAATAAAGAGTCTGTCGGATTTCTTCGTATCCACTGAATTTCCAGCATTTTTTGTTTGAATTATCAAGGAGGACATTATGGCAAAAGTAATAGGCATTGACCTGGGGACAACCAACTCCTGCGTCGCAATCTTGGAACACGGCGAGCCGGTTGTGATCGCTAACTCCGAAGGGAGCCGCACGACTCCCTCTGTACTGGCCATCACGGAAAGCGGCGAACGGCTGGTAGGCCAGATTGCCAAGCGGCAGTCGATCACCAACCCGGACAACACCATCTTCTCGATCAAGCGTCTTATCGGCAGAAAGTACGATTCGCCGGAAGTCACCGAAGCGAAGAAGCACCTGCCGTACAAAATCGTGAAAGCCGCGAACGGCGACGCGCATGTTGACATCCGCGGCAAAGTGTACAGCCCCGCGGAGATTTCGGCCATGATTCTGCAGAAGATGAAGCAGACCGCGGAGGACTATCTCGGCGAAAAGGTAACGGATGCGGTGATCACCGTGCCGGCCTATTTCAACGACAGCCAGCGCCAGGCCACGAAGGACGCCGGTTTGATCGCGGGCTTGAACGTGCTGCGGATCATCAACGAGCCGACGGCTGCGTCGTTGGCCTACGGCCTCGACAAGAAAAAGGATGAGACCATCGCGGTATATGACCTGGGCGGCGGAACGTTCGATATCTCCATCCTGGAGCTGGGGGAAGGGGTCTTCGAAGTGAAGTCGACGAACGGCGACACGTTCCTGGGCGGCGATGACTTCGACGATCGCATCATCAAGTGGCTGGCGGACGAATTCAGGAAAGACCAGGGCATCGACCTCAGCAAGGACAAGATGGCGCTCCAGCGGCTGAAAGAAGGGGCGGAAAAAGCCAAGTGTGAGCTTTCCACGGTCATGGAGACCGAGATCAACCTTCCCTTCATAACCGCGGACGCGAGCGGCCCCAAGCACCTGCTGTACAAACTGTCGCGGGCGAAATTCGAACAGCTCGTGGGCGAACTGATAGAAAAGAGCATCGCTCCGCTCAAAAAAGCCCTTTCGGACGCGGGGAAATCCATCGAACAAATCAACGAAGCGGTCATGGTCGGGGGACAGACGCGGACTCCCAAAGTGATCGCCGCGGTCAAGGAATTCTTTAAGAAAGAACCGCATCGCGGCGTGAACCCGGACGAGGTTGTGGCCATTGGGGCTGCAATCCAGGGCGCGGTCCTCACCGGACAAGTGAAAGACGTGTTGCTTCTCGACGTGACACCCCTGTCCCTCGGGATCGAGACCCTGGGTGGAGTGACTACAAAACTCATCGAGCGGAATACCACGATACCGACCAAGAAGAGCCAGACCTTTTCCACGGCCTCGGACAGTCAGACGGCCGTCTCCATTCACGTGATCCAGGGAGAGCGGGAAATGGCGGCGGACAACAAGACGCTCGGCCGTTTCGAGCTGGTCGGCATTCCTCCGGCGCCGCGAGGCATTCCTCAGATCGAAGTGACGTTCGACATCGACGCGAACGGCATTGTTCACGTTATGGCCAAGGACCTCGGTACCGGCAGGGAACAGTCCATCAAGATCACTGCCTCCTCCGGTCTGAGCAAGGACGAGATCGAGCGGGCGGTGAAGGAAGCCGAGGCGCATACCGCCGATGACAAGAAGAAGCGGGAAGTCGCCGAGGCGAAAAACGAGATCGACACGCTCATCTATTCCGTTGAAAAATCCGTCGCGGATTACGGCTCCAAACTGTCCGAGACGGAGCGGGCGGACATTCAAAAGGCGCTCGAGCAGGCGAAGGCCGTAAAAGACGGCGCCGACGTCGAGGCCATCAAGAAAGCAGTGGCGGACCTCGCCAAGGCCTCGCACAAACTCGCCGAGGAAGTCTATGCCAAGGCGGGCAAGGACCAGGCGGGGGCGGCCGGGGCCGACGCTGCCGGAGCAACGACCGGCGACGGCAAGCCCGAGGAAAAAGTGGTTGATGCTGAGTTCGAGGAAGTGGACAAAGACAAGAAATAAATTACGAAAGAGCACTGCCGAGGATAGCAGGGGCGGGGATAAGCACCCGGCTCTCTGCTGTCCTCTTTTTTGTGAATAATTGCAGAGGACACTGCTCCTCCGGGATTGAGAGACCAAGTTTTTATGGCCAAGGATTATTACGATTTGCTCGGCGTTCACCGTAACGCGACCGATGCCGAGTTGAAGCGGGCTTACCGAAGGCTGGCGCACGAACACCATCCAGATAAAAATCCCGGGAATAAGGAGTCGGAAGACAAGTTCAAGGAAATCAGCGAAGCGTACGCGGTGTTGTCCGACGCCCAGAAACGGGCGTACTACGACCAGTATGGCTCGGCGCCCGGCGCGCAAGGAAGCGGTCCCGGGTTCGGGGGCGCCGACATGGGCGACATCTTCGGTGGGATCTTCGAAGAGTTTTTCGGTGGCGGCGGTCGAGGCAGGACGCGGGCGACCGCGGGTGACGATTTACGATACAACCTCCGGATCAAATTTGAAGAAGCTGCGTTCGGCACGACGACGAAGATACGCGTGCCCCGGTGGGAGCGGTGCCCGGAGTGCGACGGGACCGGCGCAAAATCCCGGGAC
>JBGPUS010000242.1:0-4174 GCA_041491325.1 Nitrospirota bacterium
AATAAACTCTTCTGTCGGATACCTTCACCACCTCCATACCCCGAGCATCTATAATCGAAGCGTCGGAAAAGCTGCTATCGTTTTTTACCAGCAGACCCAGGAGCAACTGTTGCTCTTTGCTCCCCAACGGATAAAGACTTAAGGCGTCGGCAGTATCCGAAAACCGTTCGGTCTTGCGTTGAACAAAGTTGTGAATGCGCTCAGCGGTGACCGACGCAAGCTCCGCTTGCAACTCGGCGGCGTCTCGCTTGATCTGCCTGACGGTATAAGAATAGCCGGCGACAACGACAATCGTCAGCGCAAGGCCGAAAAGGCTAAGGCCCCACACCATTAGGCGACGACGGATACCGCCGCCGCCGAGCGAAACTCGGACTATTTTGTACCAATCCCTCATTAGCAAGGGCGATTTGATAGCTCCGACCTCAATATTATTCTGTCGGGATATAAAACTCAACGAACCGGCACGGCTACTTGATTACCTTATCCGCCTGGACTAGCACGTGCTGCGGTATCACAAAGCCAATTTGCTGCGCCGTCTTTAGGTTGACGATAATCTCGAATTTTTCCGGAAGCTTCACCTGAAGATCGCCAGGTTTAGCCCCCTTCAGGATCTCGACGACGTATTCGGCCGCGCGCCGGTATAAATCGGCCAAGTTAGCTCCGTAGGACATCAGGCCACCGGCATCTACGTATCGACCTTCCTCGGCCATCGACGGCAGGCGATTTTTTGTAGCGAGTGCGAAAACTTGTTTTGCATGCTGGGTCATTAAAGCGTTCCCAACGACGATAAGCGCTTCCACGCGCGCTGTTTTTGCGGCTTGGAATGCTCCCGCGAAATCAGGGTTCGGTCTCCGTACCTCCAGAGATCGAATTTCTAGTTTAAAAGCCCGCGCTGCCGCCTCATACTCTTTAAAAGCGATAGCGGGGCCCGGCCCGTCTGCGTCCCAGAGGATTGCGACCCGCGTCATCCTGGGAAGCACTTCTTTGAGCAGCTCCACGCGCTTGGCGCTTAAATCGCGACCAAGGTTGGCAAGCCCAGTTATATTCCCCCCAGGATGAGCGAAGCTCTCCACATATCCGGCGGCGACAGGATCGACGGAGCTTATCATAACAATGGGAATCGTTTTGGTCGCTTCTTTAGCGGCCCGGATCACCACATTATTCACCGCTACGATTGCATCGACTTTCTGTTGAACAAGCTCATTCACAAGCGCCGGCATCCGATCCAACCTCCCCTCTGCATAGCGGCGTTCGATCAAGATGTTTTTGCCTTCCACGTAACCGAGATCGCGCAAACCTAGCCGGAATGCGTCGAATAGGGGTGCGTCGACCTGGGGTGAGGGACTTCCAGGAGCGCCCGTGGAGGATATAAACCCTATCCGGGGCATGGTCTTCGCAGTCTGCTGAGCCTCGGCTAGATAGAAAGACACCAGAATGAACGTACATACTACTGAAAGGACGATCTTTTCTTTCATGAGTTTCTTCCTGATTATTATCGTTAACTCATGAGGCGCTCCATGTGCAAGTCAGAAGGGTTTGGCGCCTTTTCATGTCTTGATTATTAGGCCACGCGAATTTCCGAAGTTGTAAATCACCGCAGGCCCCTGTTCGCGAACTCTTGCGTTATGACGAACGTCACATACCCATGAGATAACAGTGGCAATTTAGTTGCCCAGAAGCGTAAATGATGGCCTCAGGTTGGATCACGGGATTCACGTGATGTCTCTCATGCGAGAAACGGGATGGAGTATAACACATCGCCGGAGATTTGTGGTAGGGGGTTGTGGTTCTTGCGTGGCCACTGTCGGGTAGGGCCGAAAACTAACCTCGGTAGTGAGCTTGAGATATTACAAGCGGCGTACTAGATCAGCCGGGGGAGGAAAACATGGGGACGCTTGGTTTTGATAGCGAACCTTAGGTAATTCTCTCCATGGAGCCGCTAGGATGATGTTGATTTGAGCGCTGCACGGCTAGTGAAACGGCGGAGTATTGGGTCGTAGACAAGCGACACGGGTGCGCTGCGCAGTACTCTTTTGAGAACGTTGACCTTTGGGTGCACGGCAAACACCATTCCTACTCCGCCCGTGTCGCCTCCTGAACGCGTCGCTTTAGCTGCGCCGCCTGACTGTTGAATCTTTTCGATGAGCCATCGTACTCGTGGGGGCACGAGGCCGAGAGCGACCTGTCCTCTGTGGTGATCGGGAAATACAGTAAGAGGGTCTTCGCCGGACAACAATCGCTCCGTGCAATTGCCTATTTTCTCTACCGAGTCTATAAGAATCTTTTCTCTTGGCGCGCGTTTCTTAAGCCGCTGTAAAATTATCGATGTCGGTTCAACAGGAGCGCCTGTGTCAACGAGAAAGCCGTGTTGTAATTGCTTCGGCAGGTCAGTGAATTCGTATCTGCCTCTTTTAATAAGGATTGGACGCTCTTCCCAGATGGCAGCGAAATCGATGCCGCTGTGACCTCTATTGATAATATCTTCAATAGCGAGTGCCTCGTCCTTGCAATTCTTTCCCAAAAAACACCGGGCGAGCGCCACGACGATTGCTGTAGAGCTTCCCATACCTTTTCCTAGCGGGAGAGTGTTATGGATAGTAAGCTTGCCCGAGAGACGCCCGACTCGTGCTTCGATCAATTGGGTAATTTTCCGGGCAGTGGTTATCCAGACGCTGTCTTTCCTTTGGCCAGCCCAGACAATGCGAAGCCCATCCTGAGTATTATCACTCTTGTCCCATAGGACGGTTACGTGCATATCCACGGGGACCGCAAGGGCTCGTTTGCCGAACGAGTTCGAAATGTTGCCACTGAGGATGATCTTGCCACACGCATGGGCCAGTTTTCCCGTCATAATCGCCTCCCGCTCATCGATGATGCTGCGACCAGAGAATCCCTTACGGTTGCTTCAGATCCCTCACGGTGCTCGTCGAAGCGACACTAGATCTGGGGCCGCGCGCAGGGTCAGCCTCGTCAAGCAGCTGCGTCGCGTTTGTTTTCCGAAGCGTGTCCTTCGAAGGTGAACCCAAAGCGCTCGACCAGCGGCCGGTCCCGGATCCGGACTAACTCCGCGAGCTCGGCCGTATAGTAGTCCGACGCGTGGGTGTATTCAGAAATATTCTTCTTGTCCAGACGGAGCACGTAATCGCGTAATTCATCGGTTGCTACGCCGATCCCGTCGAAAAAGGCAACCAGATCCTTTCGCAGAGAGTCAAGTCGGCAGAAAAACACGTCGTCCGCCTTTCCGAATATTTGATTGAAGCGGAAGGTATAATAACCAACTCCAGTGCCGCGGACTTTGCGCATTGAGTCTTTGGTAATGTTAGGAATGTTTCTCCTACTGTAATCAACATGCTCAGGTAGCCTCTCGATCAGAACATCGAATCTTTCGTCGCTGACGCCGAGGTTTAGGGCGTTTCGAGTGGTCTCTACGAAATCGAGCTTTCCATTCTCGCTCAGCCAGGAGAACAGGATGCTCGCGGTATTTCTGGGCCGCACGTGATGATACCAGGAGACATAAAACTCCCAGGGATTGCGGACTACACCTAGGAGGGGCAAATGGGAGTACCCCTCGGGCAGAAGCTCTCGCGGAAAATGATAGCCGATCTCACGAACCGACGGGAAGAATTTCCTGACAACCTCATATACGAAGGTGCCGCCTGCCCGCGGTAGATGGAGAAACACAAATTTATCGGTTACGAGCATCTTTTCACCATTCTCACCTTCAAGCTAAGAAAGGCATAACAGACGCGCTAGCCGAGCTCATTCGTTGGTAGTTCGGGCACGTGGATGAACACTGCATGGTGTCATATCATAGTGACACTAGTTGTCAATTACAGACAAATGTTGACAGGTTTCTCGTCAGTTGAGGGCAAACGCAATGAGGCGCACGGGGCGTATCAGAACAAGGCCCTGGTAACACCTCTTGGGGCGGTCAATGACTACACTCGAACGTGAGCTTGAGGTATAAGAAAGTCCGTAATAAATTAGCCGGGGAGGAAAAAATATGGCGACTCTAGGTTTTATCGGCACCGGAGGCATGGGTGGGGGCATGGCGGCCAATCTCGTCAAAGCGGGGCATCGCCTGGTCATTAACGATCTGAGACGCGAGGTGACCCGCAATCTGGAAAGCCAGGGAGCGGAGTTTAAGGAATCTCCCCGGGCCGTGGCGGAAGCC